>CAIZKE010000289.1 GCA_903933475.1 uncultured Alphaproteobacteria bacterium
GGCTCAGGAACCCTTGCCGGGCTTCTCGCTGAAGTACTTCTCGAACTTTCCGGTCTCGCGCTCGAAGTCCGCTGCGTCCGCTGGCGGTTCGCCCTTCAGGGTGATGTTCGGCCAGACCTTGGCGTAATCCGTATTGATCCGTAGCCACTTGCCGTCGGGAGTATCCTCCGTGTCCGGCTTGATGGCGTCGACCGGGCATTCCGGTTCGCAGACCCCGCAGTCGATACACTCGTCGGGGTTGATGACCAGGAAGTTCTCGCCCTCATAGAAGCAGTCGACCGGACACACCTCCACGCAGTCCATGAACTTACATTTGATGCACGAGTCCATGACGATGTAGGTCATTGTGCGTCTCGGCCTCCGGGCTCTGGTCGCTACCGGCGCGGGTTCTCGCGGCCCCGGCCGGGGTTGTCAATGGCATGGACGCCTCAACGGCTGGGCGTCAGACGGATCAGTGTCTCCGTCGCCGCCTCCACCGCCTTGCGGCTGTAGAGCAAGGGCGCGTATCCGCCCTTGACCCAGGTCTGGAAGAGGTCCCGGGCGTGGGGGCTGTCAACGTCCCCCGACTGGCCCGGCGTATTGATGAATTGGCTCTCGTCCCAGGCCCCGACGTCCAGCACCATTCGGAAGGACGCCCCGGACGTAACCCGGAAGTCATCCGCTCGCCAGGTCGCCGCCAGGGGGGAGAGGGACGTTCCGGCCATGGGCTCCGGGCCCACGCTGAGGCCTTCGCGGTCGGCACCTGTCGCCAGGGGTGCAAGCACGTGCGTGAAGGCCGCCTGGTGAAGCCGGCCCCAGGCCCAGGTGGAGGGATCAGGTCCCATCCGGTCCCGGGCCTCCCGGGCCGCCGCGCCCAGGCTCTCGAGCAGAAGCGCCCGGCGCGCGGCCTCGGGATCAGGGCCAAGCGCCTCGCCGGGGCTCTCCAGCAGGTCCATCACCGCGGCCAGGTCTCCGCCGCCAATCAAGTCCCTCACCGGGGGCGGGGCTGCCCTGCCCACCACAGCGGGCCCGAGGTGCTTGCCCGTCCAGATCAGGTAGATCGCGGCCGCAGCGCTGTCCGCCCGGGCCGAGCCGTCCCACCCGCGCAGGAGGTCCAGGGCACTTGAGGTCAGGGGGTCGTTGGAAGAGAGGGGCGTCAGGAGCCGGATCAGCCGGCGTGAAGTCATGTCCGTGGGGTCCGTCTGCAGGGCCATGGAGTCGGCAAGGCCAAGCGCGCGGCCGGATCCCAGGACCTCGTTGATCCTCTGCAGGCGCGACGGGTTCGACCATTCGAACCCGACCTTCCGCTCGGCGACCGGATAACCGGGTGGCAGGTTCATCGCATTGGCGGTGGCGATGAAGCCCTCCGGCGGGTTCAGTTTCGACGGCAGTTCAGCCTGGGACAGGAACCCCTTCCACTCGTAGCGTCCGTCCCCCGGGACCGGGAGGAGCCCGTCCCAGTTTGGCCGCGCCGGGACCCGGCCGGCGGCTACCCAGCCGATCCGACCGCCGACGTCGGCATAGACCTGGTTCTCGCTGGGGGTTCCCCAGTTCGCCAGAGCGGCCTTGAAAGCGGGCCAGGACCTGGCAGTCATGTAACCCAGGGAACCGAAATAGGCGCTCGCGCCCGGCTCGGCCCAAACCGACCTGAGGGCGAAGGCCCTTTGGCTGCCCGACTCGGTGTGGACGACGGGGCCATGTCGGGTGAACCTCAGATCGACCTCCCGTGCGGGTCCGCCCCGCACCTCGATGGTCTCGCGGACGGTCTCCATCCGGGCCCACCCGCCTCGGTACCGATAGAGGTCAGGATCGTCGGGCGAGGTGTCGTAGACGTAGAGGTCTTCCTGGTCGGCATAGAAGATGGTCAGCCCGAAGGCGATGGTTTCGTTGTGGCCGATGGAAATGCCAGGCAGGGCGGGTTCGCCGGCCCCGATCACTGACAGGCCGGGCGCTTCCAGGTGGGCCACGTACCGCAGGGAGGGCAGTCCGTGTTCCCTGTGCGGGTCATTGGCCAGGATCGGACGCCCGGTGGTCGTGCGCGACGGCGCGATCGTCCAGTTGTTCGAGCCCTGGGATTCCGGCGCGGGGGCCTCCGCCGCCAGCCGCCGCCGGGCGGTGTCGAACTTCACGCCCCGGGTCGCGAGGTTGTAGTCGTCCAGCACGGTCTCGGGGATGGTGCAGGGATCGAGGCCATCGGGGACCTTTGTCGTCCAGTCCGGCTCAAGCTTCTTGAACAGCCTGTCGGCACCCGGCCCGCCGGCGCACAGGATCCGGGCCCGGGTCGCCTCCATGCCGGCGTTTCGGGTCAGCCCATGGCTGCGGACGCGTACCACGTCCTCGGGGGCCCAGATGTCCGGGGTCGTCCCGGCGATCCTGAACTCCCGGGGCAGGGTGCGCTTACCCGACCGGATTTCGAGGACATAGGCATTGATCCCGGCGACGAAGGCTTCGGTGTGGCTCCGGGCACCTTGGCCGTAGGCGGCCCACTCGGCCTTCATGTCGCCCCGGTACAGGAAGAGTCGCGCCGCCCTGTCCTGTTCCACGAAGTCGGGGCCGAAGTCCCGCGCCAGAAGCCCCAGGCCGCGCTTCCGCCAAAGGTCGATCTGCCAGAGCCGGTCCCGCGCGGCGTTGTAGCCCTGGACAAAGAAGGCGTCGCGCGCTGACCGGGCATAGATATGCGGGACGCCCCAACGGTCGACCCGGATCTCGGCGGGCGCCGCAAGGCCCGCAATCTGCCTGTCCTCGACCTGCGGGGCGGCCGCCAGGGCCTGGGCAGCGGGGACGAGCCCCCAGAGGAGGGCGAAGGCCGAAGGGGCCAGTGACCTTGATATCATCGCGCATCCTCCCCGAAGCCGGAGGCGACGCTAGGTGCCCGCGGCTCCGGCGGCAAGACTTCGGCACCGGGGTCTGCCATTGCCGCATAGAGTTTGCGGGCCTCGACGGCCGGGCCACGGCGATCACCAAGGCCTTTAACCGTCACGGCCGTGAGGCGCCCCCCCATCGCGAAGACCAACTGGTCGCCGATCTTCAGGGACCGCGAGGACTTGTCGATCCGGCTCTCGGCACCGTCGCGGGTGAGCCGGATTCGGCCTTCCTCGACGAACCCGGCCGCCAGGCTCCGGGACTTGAAGAACCGGGCCCGCCAGAGCCAGACGTCGGCGCGGACCGATCCCCCATCGCTCATGGGGCGGGCTTCCTGCGGCGCCGGGGTGGGCGACGCCCAGCCTTGGCCGGGGGCTGGGCCCGAAGCGCCGCCAGGGCCGAGAAGGGCGAGGCGGAAGGCTGGGCTGGAGGCACGGCGGTAGCGGGCTGACGGCGTCGCCTCCAGAGGCTCGGGGCGCCGGGGGCCAAGCGTTCGACGGGGGCGAATCCCAGGGCCTTCAGGACCCGATGCAGGTGTTCGACCGAGCCATCGAGGACGGTGGCCAGGTCAGGGCCCACCTCGACGCCACGACCTGTCCAGGGGGCAGCCCTGAGGGCGGCATCCAGATCCTCAAGCCGCGCGACCTCGACCACCAGGTCGCCCACCAACCGGAGTCCTGCCGCCGCCAGGACCGGCGCCGGGGGCGCGGCCTGTCCGCCCAGGCGACGCCCGGCCTGGGGCGAGGCGCTTCCCGGCGCGATTACCGACCGGACAAGGTCCGAAGCCTCTCCGGAGGCCAGGGCCGGAAGATAGAGGGAGAAGGCACCCAGGCGGACCCCGAGGCTGCGCAGGGTGCGCCGCTCTGCTGGCGAGAGTGCGGCGGTCTCCTCCCGGACGGTGGCCCGGTCCAGGACGCCGCCGGCCTCGACCAGTCTCCAGGCCAGGCCCCGGGCGAGGCCGCGGAGCGGGTCGCTGCGCAGAGCCTCATCCAGCCGGGCCAGGGGCGCGAGGCGTCGCCGGGCCTCCGCAGCCAGCCAGGCCTCCAGGCGGCGCTGGGCCCGCTCGCGTATCGGCGCTGGCCCCATGTCTCCGAAAAGTCGTGCCCTTGGAGCGAAGACCGTGCCCCCCTGGACGGAAGCCGCAGCCTCACCCCGCCAGAGAACGACCCCGCGGGGGTCCAGGGCAAAGGCCTCGTCCGGTTCGGAGGCCAACCGTCCCAGCCGACGGGCGATCTCCGGTCCGGCCGCGGAATTGGCCGCCGCCCTCAGCGCCTTCTCCTCCAGGGCCGAAGCCGCCATCTCCGGGGTGAAGACCACGCCCGAAAGGCGTCCCACCACCTGTCCCTCGACCGTCACCACGCCATCCCCCGAGACGCCCGCCAGGATTTCGCCGGAGGCCCGGAGGGATCGCATCAGCACGCTGGTCCGGCGGTCGACGAACCGGGCGGTGAGCTGTTGGTGCAGGGTGTCCGAAAGTCGCTCCTCGAGTTCGCGGGTCCGCCCCTGCCATCCGGCGGGATCCTTGAGCCATCCGGGCCTGTTGGCGACGTAGGCAAGGGTCCGGACATTGGCGAGCCGGGCCTGGAGGGTGTCGATCTCGCCCTCGGTGCGGTCCAGTCGCCGGAACTGCTCATACATCCAGTCCTCTGGGATGCGACGACCGTGGCTGGACAGCCAGAAGAAGAACTCCCGGGCCAGCCGCACATGCTCTTCGAAGCCGGACTTCCGGAAGTCGGGGGTCTGGCAAACCTCCCAGAGGTGATGCAGGGCGTCTCGGTCCCGGCCCCGGTCGGCGACCCGGGGATCGGCAGCCAGCTGCCTGAGGGTGATCTCGTCCAGGGCCTCATCGGAGAGGGACAGGCCCTCCCGAGCGGGTGTCTCGCCGAGGGAACGCAACAGGGCCGGCAGGGAGGACAGGTCCAGGCGAGGATTCCGCCACTCTGCGGAGATCACCGGTTCGTACCTGTGGGATTCGACCTGGGCGACCCGGCCGGGGTCCAGATCCTCGCAGTCGCCGGTCACCCCGAAGGTCCCGTCCTTTCGGTAGCGTCCTGCGCGTCCGGCGATCTGTCCGACCTCCTGGGGGTACAGGGACCGCGAGCGCTTTCCGTCGAACTTTCCGAGGCCAGCGAAGGCCACATGGTCGACATCCATGTTCAGGCCCATGCCGATCGCGTCGGTCGCCACCAGGAAATCAACCTCCCCGGACTGGTAGAGCGCCACCTGGGCATTCCGGGTGCGGGGGGACAGGGATCCCATGACAACTGCGGCCCCGCCGCGCTGGCGGCGGATCAGTTCGGCGATGGCGTAGACCTGGTCTGCCGAGAAGGCGACGATGGCCGTCCGGCGGGGAAGGCGGGTCAGCTTCTTCGATCCGGCGTAGGTCAGGGTCGAGAACCGTTCGCGGCTGACGATCTCGGCGTCCGGCAGCAGGCGCCGGATCAGGGGTGCCATGGAGAGGGAGCCCATCAGCATGGTCTCTGACCGGCCCCTGGCGTGGAGCAGGCGGTGGGTGAAGACGTGACCACGCTCGGGATCGGCGCACAGCTGGATCTCGTCGATCGCCAGGAACTCGACCTCCCGGCTGAGCGGCATGGCTTCCACAGTGCAGACGAAATAGGCCGCCCGAGGCGGGATGATCTTCTCCTCGCCTGTGATCAGGGCGACGGAGCGGACGCCACGCGCCTTGACGATGCGATCGTAGATCTCCCGGGCCAGGAGCCGCAGGGGCAGCCCGATCATGCCGGAGGCGTGGCCGAGCATCCGCTCCACTGCCAGGTGGGTCTTCCCGGTATTGGTGGGCCCCAGAACCGCCACGAGACGCGCGGGGGCGGGGCCGGCGGGACGCTCGCTCATACCCTCAGGGTGGGGTGGGAATCGTCCGCCCGCAAGCGCACGGGGCCCCGGTTCAGGCGGACGGCGCATAAATGTCGGGGGCAGGGATTAATGGCTGGCTCGCTCCACCCCGAACAGCGGCGAAACGAATCATGACCGAATCAGCGACATCCGCAGATTCGGATTTTGTTCTATACCACAGATAGTATCAGATCGGCCGTTAACCACAAATGAAAATCGATATTCGTCCACAGGGTTCTGACGCGTCCGGCCCAGGTTCGCAGATGAGTCCCGCCACCGGTCTTCCCAGCCTTGACCTTCCTTGTTCGCTTGGCCTATATCGCCGCTCCCTCGGCGGCCCAGCGGCCTCCGGGCCTTTTTCTGTCGGGATGAGAAACCCATGTCGCGCCGCTGCGAACTCACCGGTATCGGTCCGATGATCGGCCACAATGTGAGCCACTCGAACGTTAAGACCAAGCGCCGCTTCCTGCCGGCCCTGGCCCCTGTGACCCTCCAGTCGGAGTTGCTCGGCCAGAACTTCAAGCTGCGCATCACGAATGCGGCGCTCCGCACCCTGGACTTCAAGGGCGGCCTCGACGCCTTTCTCGTAAAGGCCCGCGACGAGGACCTGTCTCCCCGCGCCCTCAAGATCAAGCGCCAGCTGAAGGCCAAGCTTGCGGACAAGGTTGCCGCCTGAGGCCAGGCCTCACGAACGTATTTGAAGGGGCCGTCCTCCGGGGCGGCCCTTTTCGTTTCTGGCTGTCCCGGCCTGGGCGGACGAGGCGCTTGTCCTGATAGCGGGCGTCGGGCTCTTCCGGAGGCCTCAGGGTTTCCAGTCGAAGGCCAGGAGCAGGGTCCGCTGCTCGGTCGAGAAGTTGTCGTCCGAAACCAGCAGGAAGCGCAGGGCCCCGTCCTTCCCCGGAAGGACGTCGACACCCTCGAAATTGTCGACCAGCAGGGGCCGGGCGAGCTCCAGACGGTCAATCTCTGTCCCGTCGGCCTTCCTCAGGATGAGGGCGATGCGCGAGCCGCGCAGGGGATCCCAGGCGCGGATCATGTAGGCCAGGCCGCCGCCGGGAAGCGGGGTCACGGCCACCAGGCCGAACTCGAAGGGCTTGGGCAGGACGCCCACGGACCGGCATGGGGTCCGGAGGGTGCAGGTCCACAACTCGCCGGACTCCTCGCCGCCGACCAGCCAGGCGTCGGGGCCTCGGGCCGGATCCGCCGCAAGGGCCTCCATGCCTGCATTCCCGGGGAAGGCTGCGTCCGGGCTGTTCACCTGCCGTGGCGGGCGGCCATCGGCGGGATAGAGCAGGGTCCTATGCCTCTGCTCCAGGCTCACCAGCCGGTCGCCGTTCCTGAGGAGGGCGAGCCCCTCGGCGTCGGCCTCCAGCTTTCCCCCGAGGGGTCCGCCGGAAGGTCCGGCCAGGGGTGTGATCCGGGTCCGGTCCAGGCCGGCCAGGCGTCCGGTGGCGTCCAGCCGCAGGCGGGCCTCGAAGAGATCGCCCTCGTCGCTCACCACCAGGATCCGGCCATCGCCCAGGGCCCGGAGGTCGGAAAGGCCATGGAGGCGGCTGCTGTCAGAGGCGGTCAGGGCGAGGCCGCCGGCATAGCGGAATCGCCCGAAGTCTGTCCGGTCCGGGCGGGAGGGATCTGCAGCGACCGGCGTGGCGGTCACCGTCACCCAGGGGCCCGCCTGGACAGGGCTGGCCGTCGGAGAGGTCGTATCGGCGCAGGCTGCAACGAGCAGGGCGAGGCCGGCAATCAGGAGTCCCCGGACGGAAGGCCCGGGCATCACAGGACCGCCTTCCGGACTTCCTTGAAGGTCGAACGACGCGCAGGGCCATCCGGGCCCTGGGTGTGCGGCGGCGGTGCCAGCAGGCCTGCTGTCTTCCGGTTCATCTTTCGGGGCTCCTCGTCGAAGAGTCCCGCCAGCTGGTCGACGATGGCACCCGCCAGTTGCTCCGCGTCCACGATGGTCACAGCGCGGCGGTAGTAGCGGGTCACGTCATGGCCGATGCCGATGGCGATCAGCTGCACAGGACTCTTGCCCTCGATCTCGGAGATCACCTCCCGCAGGTGCTTTTCGAGATAGTGGCCGGAATTCACCGACAGGGTGGAGTCGTCCACCGGTGCCCCGTCCGAGATCACCATGAGGATCCGGCGGGCTTCCGACCGCCCGATCAGGCGCTGGTGGGCCCACATCAGGGCTTCGCCGTCGATGTTCTCCTTGAGGAGCCCCTCGCGCATCATCAGCCCGAGATTGCGCCGGGCCCGCCGCCAGGGGGCGTCTGCGGCCTTGTAGATGATGTGGCGCAGGTCATTCAGCCGCCCCGGGGCTGCAGGTTTTCCGGCCTTCAGCCAGTCCTCCCGCGAGGTCCCGCCCTTCCAGGCCCGGGTGGTGAAGCCCAGCACCTCGGTCTTGACGCCGCAACGCTCCAGCGTGCGGGCGAGGATGTCGGCGCAAACGGCGGCGACCATGATCGGCCGTCCCCGCATGGAGCCGGAATTATCAATGAGGATGCTGACCACCGTGTCGCGGAACTCGGTGTCCTCTTCCTCCTTGAACGCCAGGGAGGCGGTGGGATCGACGATCACGCGGGTCAGCCGGGCGACGTCCAGAAGCCCCTCTTCAAGGTCGAAGGTCCAAGACCGGTTCTGCTGGGCCATCAGCTTGCGCTGGAGCTTGTTCGCCAGGCGCGAAACCACGCTCGAGAGGCTCGCCAGCTGCTGGTCGAGATAGGCCCTCAGCCGGGTCAGCTCCTCGGCTTCGCAAAGCTCCTCCGCCGCCACCACCTCGTCGTGGGCCGTGGTGAAGACACGATAGGTCGGGACCTTGCCCTCGCCCTTGATCTCCGGTCGGGCGGGCTGGTCGCCCTCGCCCATCTCGGGCGGCTCGTCCATGTCCTCGGCGTTGGGATCCTCCATCGCCTCGGTCATCTGGCTGTCGGCGTCGTCGCTTTCGCGGTGTGTGCTTTCGCCGTCGTCGAGGGAGGTCTGCTGGGGGGACTGGGCCTCGCCCTCACCCTCCTCCCCCTGCTCGCTGGACTCCGACTCACCCTCGTCGCCGTCTTCCTCCTGCTGGTCGGCCGGGTCCGGGGCGTCGCTCAGGTCGTCGCCCATGGACAGGTCGCGCAGGAGGCTCCGGGCCAGGCGTCCGAAGGCCCTCTGGTCGCCTAGCACCTCGCCGAGCTTCTCGAGGGTCTCGCCCCCACGGGCTTCGATCTCGGACCGGTACATGTCCACCAGCGGCCGGGCGTTGGCCGGGGGCTCCACCCCGGTCAGGCGCTCGCGCACCAGCATGGCCAGAATGTCGGCCATGGGTGGGGCGGTTTGCGCTTCCACAGGATTGAAGGGTCGCCGCGCCCAGGCGGCGTCATGCAGGGCCTTGAGGTTGGCCTTGACGCCATCCAGGGCATTGGCACCGACCGCCTCGATGCGGGCCTGCTCCAGCGCATCGAAGACCGGCTGGCCCTCGGCGGAGGCCGGGCGGGTGCGGGCATGGATGGCCGGATCATGCTGCGACATCCGCAGGGCCATCTGGTCAGCCATGCCCCGGATACGGGCAGCGTCTTCGGGTGTCAGGTCCCGGGGCGGGTGGGGCAGGACCGCGCGGTCCCCCTGAACCCCCGGCGCCTCGCCCGAATAGACGATCTCCAGGTCAGGATTCTGGGCGAGCGAGCGCACCGCGTTCGCCAGGGCGCGCTTGAAGGGCTCGACGGGACTTTCCGGATTCCGGGACATGTCGTCCGCTCAGACCTTCCTCAGGGTTTCCGGGCCATCCAGGCCCGCGACTGTTCGCCGACCAGATTGACGAGATCGCCCATCACCAGGTTGACGTCGATCAGGTGCAGGCCCCAGGCGGCATTCACCTGCCCGCCGGCGACCACGTCGCCGCGGATGTCGTCCAGCCGGGGATCCGCCGGATCCGCCCTTACAGTGACCTCAAGCCAGTTCAGGCCGTCGCGGGACACGCAGGTGCCGGTCAGGAGGCCGGGAACCTTGACGAAGGGCGACTCGATCCGGGTCCCGTCCCTCACCCATCCCGCGGGATCCTGGCCGTTTGCGGCCGTGGCGAGATAGGCGTCGAGGGGCGCCTGACCCCCGCCGAGGGCTGCCGGGTTCGTGCAGGCGGCGACCCGCCCCGTCCCGGTCTCCCGGGGGCGGCCGAAGAGTGTCCCGGTGGGAGGCGGGACATTGGATCGGAAGGTTGCGAAGGCCACCACGCACCCGGTCTGGCCGGCGGCCGCGCAGGTGGGAATGGACTTCAAAAGACCAGTGGACTTGCCCGGATCCACGGGCAGGTTGGTTCCCGCCAGTATGGCCGACACTAGGAGCTTCTGTTCGGCCTTGCCGTCGATCTCACTGGCCAGCAGCCGGGTCAGGACCCCCGAGCCCTGGGAATGCCCGATGAGGATGACTCCGCGGCCCTTGTTCTCGGTCTTCAGGTAGTGCCGCCAGGCGTCGACCACGTCGGTGTAGCCCGTGTCCGGACGCGGGGCATTGGCCGGGGCTCCGCCGGGGAGCGGCTGGCCCGTCATCGAAGCGCGCAGCGCCGTGAGGGTGAACTGGCGGTAGAGGGGCGCAAACACCCGGCACTTGGAGGCGAAGCGCGCAAGCTGCTGCTCGACCACCCGGCGCTCCTCGTCGTTCGCCGTCATGTCCGACAGGATGGAGGGATCGTTGGAGACCGTCGGATAGACATAGAAGCAGTCGACGGGCGCCTCGGGGTCCGCCGCCCAGGTCTCACGCGTCGTCCGGCCATCGGCCTTAATGACGGTCGCAGTGTTGTCCGTGGCGCAGGCGTCCTTGCGACCTGGCAGGCACAGCCAGGTCTCGGACCGGTCGTAGTCGATCTTCACCGTCGTCGCCGCAGGCGCCTGCGCAAAGGCGGAGCCCGCGGCCGAAAGAAGGAGCGAGGAGGCGAGGGCGGTCAGGACGGGACGGATCATGACGGTCTCCTGCATCGGCCGGTGGCCTCCGGGTTGGGACGCCCGCCAGTGTCAGCTGAGGCGGGGGCGGGCGGTGCTCTCGGGAAGGTCCTGGCCGAAGGCGCGCTGGAAGAACTCGGCGACCGTGCCGCGCTCGAGCTCATCGCACTTGTTCAGGAAGGTCATGCGGAAAGCCAGGCCCAGGTCGCCGTCGAAGATCTCGGCATTCTGGGCCCAGGTGATCACCGTCCGGGGGCTCATCACCGTCGAGATGTCGCCGTTGATGAAGGCGCTGCGGGTCATGTCGGCGACGCGGACCATGGCCGCCACCTGGCGACGGCCGTCAGTATTGTCGTAGGCCGGGCACTTGGCCACGACGATGTCGGCTTCGACGTCGTGTGCGAGGTAGTTCAGCGTGGTGACGATGGACCAGCGGTCCATCTGCCCCTGATTGATCTGCTGGGTGCCGTGATAGAGACCGGTGGTGTCTCCCAGGCCAATGGTGTTGGTCGTCGAGAACAGCCGGAAATAAGGGTTCGGTCGGATGACGCGGTTCTGGTCAAGCAGGGTCAACTTGCCCTGTGCCTCCAGGACCCGCTGGATCACGAACATCACGTCCGGACGGCCGGCGTCGTATTCGTCGAAGACCAGGGCGATGGGCCTCTGGATCGCCCAGGGGAGCATGCCCTCGCGGAATTCAGTGATCTGCTTGCCATCCTTCAGGACGATGGCGTCCTTGCCGACAAGGTCGATCCGCGAGACGTGACTGTCGAGGTTCACCCGGACGAGCGGCCAGTTGAGGCGCGCCGCCACCTGCTCGATGTGGGTCGACTTTCCCGTGCCGTGATAGCCCTG
This sequence comes from uncultured Alphaproteobacteria bacterium, assembly GCA_903933475.1. Lineage (GTDB taxonomy): Bacteria > Pseudomonadota > Alphaproteobacteria > Caulobacterales > Caulobacteraceae > Phenylobacterium. Next base: position 11,463 of record CAIZKE010000289.1, read on the forward strand.
CACCATCACCCGACGGTCGTGGGCAAACCCGGCGCAGATGGCCTTGGTGGTCTCCGGATCAAACCGGTAGGCGGGGTCCATGTCAGGCACGTGCGAATCGCGCGTGCTGAAGGCGGGAACCTTCATGTCGGAATCGACCCCAAAGGCCTCGCGGAGGGAGACGGTGTGGTCGGGAACGAGCGTCAGGAGCGTATTGTCCTGGGTATCGGCGAGAGAAGTCATGACCGGGATCGATTACAGGCTTACGCGACGGATGCAAACCGGTGTTTCATGTCTGCCGATCCCCTGACGAAGACGGGGGTGGGGAGGACAATATGAGCGAATCCGCCAGCGGTCAGATCTCTGTCGCCCCGGAGGCCTCCGGCTTCGGAGCCCGGATCACCGGACTTGATCTTTCTGCGCCCCTGGCGCCTGACGAGATCGCCGGGGTCAAGGCGGCCTGGGCGCGGCATTCCGTGGTCTGCTTTCCGGGCCAGCCCCTGAGCCTGGACGCCCTGGAAGCCTTTACCCTCCAGATCGGCCCCTTCGGACAGGACCCCTACATTACGCCCATGCCCGGTCGGCCGAACGTGCTCGAGCTAAGGCGGCTGCCTGACGAGAAGGCCTCCAATTTCGGCGCGGGCTGGCATTCGGACTGGAGCTTCCTGGAAACGCCCCCGGCGGCCACTCTCCTGCGGGCCCAGACCATCCCGCCGGTCGGCGGCGATACCCTGTTCGTGGACGCCAGCCGCGCCTGGGATGCCCTTTCCGACGCCATGAAGGCAGTCCTGGCGCCCCTCCAGGCGGTTCATTCCGCGCGTCAGAGCTATGGCACCAAGGGCGTCTTCGCCCGCGATACCGAGGCGCGGACCATGAAGATCATCGTCTCCGAAGAGGCGGACGGCAGCCTGACCCACCCACTTATCCGGACCCATCCCGTGACCGGTCGAAAGGCCCTGTATGTGAGCCCGGTCTACACGGTGGGGATTGAGGGCTTTACGCCAGAGGAATCCAAGGCTTTGCTGGGCTTCCTCTTCGCTCACCTGACCCAGGACGAATTCGTCTATCGTCACAGGTGGACCGAAGGCGACCTTTTGATGTGGGACAACCGCTGCACCATGCACTTCGCCGAAGGCGGGTACGACGGGCATCTCAGGCTCATGCACCGGACGACGGTACAGGGAGAAGTTCCGGCCTGACCTTGGGAGGGATTGGGAGGCAGTCATGTTCAAGCGGGCTCTGAACGTCTGGACCTGGACGGGTCTTCTGGTCGCCCTGCTCTTCGCCGGTTACGTAGTGGCTGGTTACACCCTGGTCCCGGGGCTGATCCGCAGCCAGGCGATCCGCTGGGCGGACGAGAAACTGCAGAAGCGCCTCGCCCTCGGCGAAATCCGCTTTGATCCCTTCCGCCTCGCAGTCGACATCAATGACATCGCCCTGCCGGCCGAGGCCCCCATGGTCAGCGTCGGCACCCTGCGCGTCGACGTCAGCTTCCTTTCGCTCTTCACAGGAACGCCGCGCTTCAATCAGATCGCCGTCACCCGGCCAAAGGTCGCTGCCGTCCTGAAACCCGACGGCTCGCTCAACCTCGCCGAGCTGTCCCCGCCGCCCTCCGATGACCCGACCCCCCGCTTGGTGATCGCTGACCTCCTGGTCTCCGGCGGCGAGGTTTCATTCGCCGACCACCGGCTGGCCGGAAAGCCGGACAAGATCCTCCGCCCCCTGGGCTTCCGCCTCCGGGATCTTCGCACCTTCCCCGGTGAGGATGGGCGCTTTGAACTCAACGCCCGTACCCTTCAGGACGAAGACCTGACATGGCAGGGAACAGCGAGCCTGACTCCCGTCGCGTCCCGGGGCGAGATCGTGGTGAAACGCCTTCACATGGTCTCCCTGACCCGCTTCCTTGGGGAGGACCTCCCCCTGACCCTCAGCGACGGGCAGGCGGACGTCTCAGTGGGCTACAACCTTTCGCTCACCGAGGACGGAGCGGCCCTGAAGGGCACGCTCCGGTCCCTGAGCGTCCGGGACTTCGCGGCCCTCACCAAGGGGGATCTGCCAGCGGCCCAGGTGAACGTGAAGCAGGTGGATCTCGCGCCCGCCGCCTTTTCGGTGACGGCGCCTGCTCGGGGCCCGCTGGAGGCATCCACCCGCCTGCCGTCCGCAGATATTCGTGGGCTCGCCGTGCGCGCGCCCAAGTCTAGGGACGGCGCCTCGCTCGCCCACGTGCATGTCTCGGACCTGGATGTCTCGCTCGCCGGCCAGAGGATCGGGATCGGCGCGGTCCGGCTGGAGGGCCTGTCCGCGGCCATCGAGCGGACGGCTGCGGGAACGCTCCGGGTGGCCGGTATCGCTCCGCCCGCCGCAGCTGCCCGGAAACCAGCGCCCGCCGCACCGCAGCCCCCACCGTGGAAGGTCAGCCTCGGCCGCGTCGAGGTCGCCGCCGCCGACCTCAGGTTTACCGACCAGGCCGTGACTCCCGCCTCGCGCTTCCGGCTGTCCCCCCTGAACGTTGCCCTGACCGGCGATCTCGCCGCGCCTGGCGGTGCCCTGGGGGTCGATGCCTCCACCCGGATAAACGACCGTGCCAGCCTCTCGGCCCGGGGGACGGTCAACCCCCAGTCTCCCTCAGCCCGGCTGGATGTGAACCTGGCGGACCTTCCCCTGCAATGGATCAAACCCTATCTCGCGATCCCGTCGGGCGTGGATCTCCGCGCCGGAGTGGCCAGTGCCAGGGGGGCCATTGCCCTGGATGGCAGGAATAGCCGTGAGCCCGACTTCAGCTGGAGGGGAGCGGCGGCCGTCGAGGGTCTAGAGGTCTACGAGACCCAGGCCCAGTCCCGCCTGCTGGCGTGGAAGCGCTTCGCCCTCGAGGGCATGGACCTGACGCCCAAGGGGCTACGGATCGCCTCCGGGCGCCTCTCGGGACTCGACGCCCGGCTCGAGGTGCTGCCGGACACCTCCCTCAATATCCGCGCGCTCCTGACGGAGGACCCCGAGGCGGTGGCTCAGGCTGAGGCCCTCAAGGGCCCGGACCTGAGCACCCTCAAGGGTAAGGCCCGGCGTGAGGAGAAGAAACGTCTGGCTGGGGCCCGGCGGGCGGCGCTTGACGCCCGTGCCGCCCAGCGGACCGAGTTCCGCCAGAACCGGACCGAGCCCGACTTCCCTGTCACCCTTGATCGCCTGACCTTCGAGGCTGGACGCCTGCAGTTCTCGGATTATGCGATCACGCCCAACTTCGCGGCGACGATCGATGCCCTCCGGGGCCGGGTTGATGGCGCCACCAACCGGCCGGGCCGGGCTGCGACCGTACAGCTTGACGGCCAGGTGATCAGCTCCAGCTCGCCGGTCATCATCCGCGGTACCCTCGATCCCCTGGACGTGACGGACCAGACCGACATCTCGGTGATCTTCCGGAATATCGAATTGCCGGTCTTCAATCCCTATTCCGGCCGATACGCCGGCTACGCCATCGCCCGGGGCAAGTTGACCACGGAATTGCACTACCGGATCGTCCAGGATCAGCTGAACGCCGACCACCATGTGGTCATCGACCAACTGGAGTGGGGCGAGGCTACCAACAGCAAGGACAAGGTGCCGGTGCCGATCCGGCTGGCGACCTCCCTGCTCAAGGACAAGAATGGGGTGATCGACCTCACCGTGCCGGTCACAGGTTCGCTGGAAGACCCCAAGTTCAGGATCTGGCCGATTGTCTGGCAGGTCGTGCGCAACCTCTTCAGCAAGGCGGCGTCCTCGCCCTTCCAGGCCCTCGCCGCGTCCTTCCCGGGGGTCGAGGGCGCGCGTTACGTGGACTTTGCGCCGGGAGCCTCGACCCTGGCTCCCGGACAGGCGGAGGCCTTCGCCGCCCTGGTTCCGGCCTTTGCGGACCGGCAGGCCCTCAACCTCGACATTCCGGCCGGGCCGGGCCTGGACGCGGACGCCGAGGCCCTGGCCAACGCCCGCATGGCGGACCAGATGATGGCCGGCGATCGCAGGCGGAAGCCGAATGCCCGATTTGCAGATCTCGACGCCAATACGCGATTTGACCGGCTCCGCGACCTCTACCGGGAGACCTTCGAGAAGGCCCCGGAGTTCCCGGCGACGGAAGCCGCTGGCGACGCCCAGAGGCTGGAGCGGATCGACTGGATGACCGACCAGCTGCAGCCCCGCTTCGCGCCCGACGCCGGTGCCCTTGCCGCCCTCGGCCAGGCCCGGGCCAAGACCATCAGCGAGGCCGTCATCGCCGCTGGACTCGATCCTGCCCGGGTTTTCGTGAACACCAATCTCCAGCCCGCCCAGGACGGGGACCGTGTTCGCCTTGAGCTTGCAGTGAGGTAGGCGCGGTCAGGCCATCTTGGCCTTGCGAAGCACCTGGTAGGCCCGGATGGTTCGCTGCAGCTTGGTCTCCGCCGACCGGTCGCCGCCATTGGCGTCGGGGTGACAGAGCTTCACCAGCTCGGTGTAGCGGGTCCGGATCCGGGTGGCATCCGCATGCTCGTCAAGGTCGAGGTCCGCAAGGGCTGTACGCTCGAGCTTGCCCAGGCGGCGGCCGGCGGCGGCTGCAGGCGGGACCGCCCCGCCGCCCTTACCGAAGAGGTCGAAGGGGTCGCGGTAACCGGTGCCAGACGCAAAACCGCGGGAAGCCGCGGCGGCCTCGCGTGAGTTCTTGCCCGCCTTGAAGTCCCAGGTCGGACGGTCGCCGAGGGCGCTACGCTCCATCCGGAGCCGGATCTCGGCGTCGCTCATTCCGGCGAAGAAGTTCCAGTTGCGATTGTAGTCCGCTGCGTGAGGTTGGCAGAACCAGTAGTGCTCTTGCAGCATGTCCCGGCTCTTGGGTGCCCGCGCGGTGGCCACAGTCCGGCAGCCCGGGTGGTCGCAGGCGCGTTCCCCCGGCTTCAGCGAATAGACGTCATCGCGCGCATCCTCCTCCGGGCCCGGCGGCCGGACCCGGATGTCGATGAAGCGGGGACGGTATTGAAACGCGCGGGCCATCGGCCAAGTATGAGGAGGTTGAGACAGGTTTCAAGATTCGAAGGGCGGGCATGGGAAGGATCACTGAGGCGTTGCGGGAAAAGCTCAGCGCGGCCTTCGCGCCGGAAATGCTGGAGATCCAGGATGACTCCGCCCGCCACGCCGGTCATTCCGGAGCCGGGCCGGACGGCGAAACCCATTTCAACATCACGCTTCGTGCCGGGGCCTTCGCAGGCCATACACGGGTGTCCCGGCAAAGGATGGTGTACAAGGTCCTCGCCGAGGAACTCGCCGGCCCGGTCCACGCCCTGTCATTGACAGCGCTTGCGCCCGGCGAGGGCCGGTAACAGTCTGTCGCGTCTGAACGGGGGGAATGAAGTGCGTACGGAAATCCGGGTGAACGGGGTCGACCACGCCGTCGATGTCGATACGAGAACAAGCCTGCTGGACTTCCTTCGCGAGCAACTGGACCTCAAAGGCTCCAAGAAGGGCTGCGACCACGGGCAGTGCGGCGCCTGCACGGTCCTGGTGAACGGGGTCCGGATCAACGCCTGTCTCTCCCTCGCGGTCATGCACGATGGCGACGAGGTCACCACCATCGAGGGCCTGGCGTCGGGCGAGGCCCTGCATCCCCTCCAGCAGGCCTTCCTGACCGAGGACGCCTTCCAATGTGGCTACTGCACGCCGGGCCAGATCTGTTCGGCGGTGGGCCTGATGGCCGAGATCGCCGCCGGCCAGCCCAGCGAGGCGACGGCGGACCTGAATGCAAAGGTCGTCCTGACGGACGCCGAGATCCGGGAACGGATGAGCGGAAACCTCTGTCGGTGCTCGGCCTATCCGCAGATCCTCGCCGCTGTCCGGCGCGCGGCAGGAGCGGCCGCATGAAGCCCTTCGCCTTCGAACGCGCCCGAAACGTCGATCACGCCCTCAGCCTCGCTGCCGCCGCCCCCGGTGCCCGGTTCCTTGCCGGCGGTACCAACCTGCTTGACCTGATGAAGCTTGAGATTGAGCAGCCTGAAACGCTGATCGACGTCGGGCGCCTTCCCCTTGCGGACATCAGTGAGACCGCCGGAGGCGGACTGCGCATCGGTGCCCTTGCGACCAACACCGTCGTGGCTTCCGATCCCAGGGTCCGGAGCCGGTATCCGGTCCTGGCCCGCGCCATCCTTTCGGGAGCCTCCGTCCAGCTGCGCAACAAGGCCTCGATGGGCGGGAACCTGATGCAGAGGACCCGGTGCGCCTACTTCATGGATCCGGCCAAGCCCTGCAACAAGCGGCTACCCGGATCCGGATGCAGCGCCATGGGCGGCCTCTCGCAGGCCACCGCCCTGTTTGGGGCCAGCGAGTTCTGCGTGGCGGTCAGCGCGTCGGACATGAGCGTGGCCCTTGCCGTCCTTGACGCCGAGGTCGAGACGGTCCGCGCTGACGGCTCCGTCCGCCGCCGCCCGGTCGAGACCCTGCACCGGCTTCCGGGCGATGCGCCCCAGGTCGACACGGACCTCGCTCCGGATGAGCTGATCCTGGCGGTGGAGCTCCCGCCGCCACCCTCGGGGGGCCAGGTCTGGCGCAAGGTCCGCGCCCGCGCCTCCTACATCGGCGCCCTCGCCAGCATCGCCGTCGCGGGAGACCGCGTCGCCCTTGGCGCTGTCGCCGCCCGGCCCTGGCGCGCCCGGGCTGCAGAAGCGGCCCTCGCGGAGGGTGCGGCCCCACGCGAGGCCGCCGAGGCCGAGCTGGTCTCCGCTTCGGGCGAAGACGGTCGCAAGACCCTGGTCCGGCGCCTGGCGACCGACGCCATTCAGGAATCCCGCAAAGGAAGCCGGTCATGAGCACCGTTCGAGACTGGGCGGCGCCCAATCCCATCACCGAGAACCGGTCGGGCCTGATCGGTAAGCCGGTGGATCGCTATGAAGGCCGGCTGAAGGTCACCGGGACGGCACCCTATGCCTTTGAAGTCGAGACCCCGTCGGCGCCCCTCTACGGCCACATCGTCTCCGCGACGATCGCGCGCGGCCGCATTGCCGGGATTGATCTGTCGCAGGCCGCCTCAGCCCCCGGCGTGGTCCTGGTCTGGAGCCATCTCAATGTCCCGGTCCAGGCACAGCGGGGGGCCAAGCTCAATCCGCGCAGCCAGCGGGGATCCAACCCAGCCCTGGGATCCGACCGGGTCGAGCACTATGGCCAGTCTGTGGCCTTCATCCTTGCCGATACGCCGGAAAACGCCCGCGCAGCCGAGGCCCGGATCCGGATTACCTACGAAGCCTCTGATGCAGACCTCGACTTCGGGTCGTTCATCGACTCCGCCGGACCCGTCCCGGGCGAGGAGGATGCGCGCATCGGTGACTTCGAGGCGGGATACTCCGCCTCCGCGGTCACGGTCGACGCCACCTGGTTCAGCCCCCTCCAGAACCACGCCCAGATGGAGCCCTGCGCCACCACCGCCTGGTGGGAAGGGGACAAGGTGGTGGTCCATACCTCCATCCAGATGGTCAAGGGCGGCCAGCACGCCCTGGCCGAGACCCTCGGCATTCCCTCGGACCGAGTGCGCTTGCTTACCCGCTATATCGGCGGCGGCTTCGGCGGGAAGGGGCAGTCCTACGATGACCTCACCCTGGCCGCCCTCGCCGCGCGGGAGAGCGGACGCCCCGTGCGCGTCGCCTACACCCGGCGGCAGATGTTCCAGGCGACCGTCCACCGCCCTGCCGTGCAGATGCGGGTTCGGCTGGGCGCCGACGGGACGGGTCGGCTCAACGCCATGGCGCTGGAGGCCGTCACCCACTGCGCCCGAAATTCGACCTTTGTGGAGCATGCCGCCGAGTTCGCCCGGAACCTTTACGCCGCCCCTCACCGCCTGACGGGGCATCGCCTGGTCCGCCTCGACATTCCGCACGCCGGCGCCATGCGGGCGCCGGGAGAAGCGCCGGGCATGCTGTCCCTGGAATGCGCCATGGACGAGCTGGCCGACCGGCTGGGCATGGATCCCATCGCCCTGCGCATCCGCAATGAGCCCGAGGTGGATCCCGACAACGCCAAGCCCTTCTCTATCCGGCAGCTGGTCCGCTGCATGCAGGAGGGCGCCCAACAGTTCGGCTGGGACCGTCGCAACCCCACGCCCGGCGCCGTCCGTGACGGCCGCTGGTATGTGGGCATGGGCATGGCCACCGCGATCCGCGGCAACTTCCTCCTGCCGGCCAAGGCCGGCCTGCGCCTGACCGGCGACGGCCTGGCCACCCTGACCCAGGGCATGACCGACATCGGCACCGGCACCTACACCATCCTGGCGCAGATCACCGGCGAGACCCTTGGCCTGCCCCTCGACCAGGTGCGGGTCGAGCTCGGCGATTCCGACATGCCCCCGGCACCTGGCTCCGGGGGCCAGTTCGGGGCCGCCACGGCCGGCTCGGCCGCCTTCGAGACCGGCATGGTCATGCGCCGCCGGCTGGCGGAATTGGCCACCAGTGATCCGCGCTCGCCCCTCTACGGCGAGGACCCGCTGCTCATGGACTTCGCCAATGGCAACATCGTGCTGGGCAACCGAAGCGAGAGTCTTGCGACCCTGGCGTCCCGCGCGGGCCCTGAAGGGGTTTATGTCGAAGGTAGCATTTCCCCGGCGGCGGACGCCCGTGACTGGTCCCAGCACACCTATGGCGCCCAGTTCGCCGAGGTAGGCGTGGACTCCGTGACGGGCGAGGTACGCCTGAGGCGGATGTTCGGCGTCTTCGCAGCCGGCCGGATCCTCAATGCCAAGTTAGCCAAGAGCCAGATCACCGGCGGGATGATCTGGGGCGTCGGGGCGGCCCTGACAGAGTCCAATGCGGTCGATCCCCGTTACGGGTCCTTCCTCCATCAGGACCTGGGGGGCTATTTGGCACCCGTCCACGCCGACATCGTCAACCTTGATGCTGTCCTGCTGGACGAGGCCGATGACAAGGCCAACCCCATGGGCATAAAGGGCGTCGGCGAACTGGGAATCTGCGGCTCCGGGGCGGCCATCGCCAATGCGGTCTACAATGCCTGCGGCGTGCGGCTCAGGGACTATCCCCTGACGCCGGACAAGGTGCTTGCAGCCCTGGAGGCAAAAGGGCTCTGAGGCCGGGGTTCAGGCGGTCTCGGTGCCATCCAGTGGCGCTGAGATCTTCAGGGCCGTGATGCGGTTGCGAACGCGCTTGACCACCTGGAAGCGGTGGCCGTGGAAGATGAAGGCCTGGCCGATCTTCGGGATGGTCTGGGCCTCATGGATCACCAGGCCCGCGACCGTGACGGCGGGCTCGTCGGGCAGGCTCCAGTCCATGGCGCGGTTAAGGTCGCGCACAGCCACGGATCCCGAGACCGACACCGACCCGTCCGTCTGCCTGCGCAGGCCCTCGACAGTGTTGTCGTACTCGTCCTCGATCTCGCCGACGATCTCCTCGAGGATGTCCTCGAGGGTGACCAGGCCCTGGAGGGCCCCGTATTCGTCGACTACCAGGGCGAAATGGTTCCGCTGCTTCAGGAAGGCGTTCAGCTGGTCCTTGAGGTTGGTGGTGTCCGGGATGAACCAGGGTTCCCGGCGAATCTTTTCCACCGACACCTTCGACATGTCGCCGTCCGCGTTCGAGATGGCCAGCAACAGGTCCTTGGCGTGCAGGATGCCGATGATGTTCTCAGGATTGTCCCGGTAGATCGGGATCCGGGTGTGGTCGCTCTTCAGGACCTGGGCCACCACCTCACGGGTTGGCAGGCCTGCGTCCACCATGGCGATCGACATGCGGTGCACCATGACCTGGCTGACATCCATTTCCGACAGGTCCAGCACCCCGCCCAGCATCCGCCGGTCGCGGGCCTCCACCAAGCCTTCGGAGTGGTGGTACTCGACGGCGCCTCGAATCTCCTCGTGCGCAGCCAGGACGTCCATCTCCATGTCCAGCTTGATGCCGAACAGGCCGAGCGTGCGCCGGACGAACCACTGGATGGCCCAGATGATCGGGCCGAAGATCTTCACCACGATCAGGGTGGGGCCCGACAGGAAGCGGGCGACGTCGTCCGAGCGAAGGATGGCGAGGGTCTTGGGCAGGACTTCCGCGAAGACAAGCACCAGGACGGTCATGATGCCGGTCGCTGCCGCCACGCCCCAGACGCCCGGTATGGCCCGGGTCAGGAACTCGGTCGTCAAGGCCGAGGCGAGGATGTTGATCAGGTTATTCCCCAGCAGGACCGCACCGATCATGGTCTCCTGGTCGGAGATCAGCCGGTTTACCCGCCCTGCAGCGCGGTCACCTTCGCGCTCGAGCTGGTGCATCCGTGTCCGGCTGGCACCGGTGAGGGCGGTTTCTGCGGCCGAGAACACAGCCGAGACGGCCAGGAGCCCGAGGATCACCGGGGTTAGCGCCAGGACAACGCCCCACATCAGACAGCTCCCTCCGAGATCAGGAATGCCCGCATTTCGGCGGGATCGACGTCCCGGGCGACGAAGGTGTCTCCCGCGCTCCGGGCCAGGATGAAGGTTAGTCGCCCGCCCTCGGCCTTCTTGTCCTGGGCCATGTGGCGCAGGAGGGCGTCCGCGGCGAAGCGGCGCCCACCAAGGTCAGAGAGGCGCGTGGGAAGGCCAGCGGCGGCGACGGCGGCGACGGCTTTTTTGGCGTCCTCAACCCCGCAGAACCCGGCTGCGGCCGAATAGCGGAAGGCCATGGCCGATCCCAGGCCCACCGCCTCGCCGTGCAGCAGGGCCTCGCCATAGCCGGTCTCCGCTTCCAGGGCGTGGCCGAAGGTGTGACCGAGATTCAGCAGGGCCCTGCGCCCCGCCTCGCGCTCGTCCGCGATGACGATCTCGGCCTTCATCTCTACCGACCGCTCGACGGCGCGGGCCAAGGCGCTGGGCTCGCGGGCCAGCACGGCGCCGCCCTCAACCTGGAGCCAGGCAAAGAAGGCCGCGTCCCCGAGAAGGCCGTACTTCAGGACCTCGGCATAGCCGGCGCGCATCTCGCGATCGGGCAGGGTGCCCAGCACGTCCAGGTCCGCCAGGACCAGCCGGGGCTGGTGGAAGGCACCGACAAGGTTCTTGCCACGCGGCATGTCGATGGCGGTCTTACCCCCGACTGAGGAATCTACCTGGGCCAGCAGGGTGGTGGGGATCTGAACGAAGTCCGCCCCGCGCTTGTAGATTGCGGCCGCGAAGCCGGCGAGGTCGCCGATCACGCCGCCTCCGAAGGCAACGATCAGGTCGCCCCGGTCCAGTTCCAGCGCCAGCAAGGCGTCGCACAGGCCCTCCAGGCCGGCGAAGCTCTTGGTCTGCTCTCCCGGGGGCAGGACGATCGGGTGCGCCTTCAGCCCGGCCCGCTCAAGGGCGGCGGTCAGGCGGGCGCCGTGCAGGCCCCAGACGGTCTCGTCCGACACCACGGCGACCCTGTCGCGACGGACGAAGGGGCGAAGGCGCGCACCGGCCTCGTCCACCAGGCCGGGACCGATCAGGACCTCATAGGCGCGTTCGCCCAGGTCGACGGGAACCGAACGGATCATGCGGCGGACCGCGACTGCCAGTGGGTGAGGGCCCTCACCACCTGGTCGACCGACACCTGGTGCGAAGTATCGCCGGTTTCCACGGTGATGTCGGCCTGGGCGTAGGCCGGATAGCGCACAGCTGCCTGTTCGGTGAGGACGGCCATGGGGTCCTTGCCGGTCAGTAGGGGGCGGTTTTCCTTGCGGGCGACCCGCTTGGCCAGGATGGGCAGATCAGCCTTCAGCCAGACCGAGACGGACCTCGTCTTGATGAGTTCGCGGGTCTCGGCATTCATGAAGGCACCACCCCCGGTCGCGAGGACGATGGGGGGTCCCTCCAGCAGACGGGCGATGACGCGCCTCTCCCCATCCCGGAAGGCGGGCTCTCCCAGCTGTTCGAAGATCTCGGGAATCGAGCGCCCTGCGGCCGTCTCCACCTCGTCATCCGCATCGCGGAAGGGCAGGTCGAGAGCCTGGGCGAGGCGCTTGCCGACGCTGGACTTGCCCGAGCCCATCAGCCCCACAAGGGTGATGGTCCGGGCGCGCAGGGGTTCAGAAGGATCCATGGGCGACCTCTCACCTACACCAACCGGCGGGGACGCGCCACTTTACGATGCAAATGGTCCGACCCGGCGTTAGGTTCAGTCACGATCTGGTGGGGCGTTGGCCCTCGGGTGGGGATCATGAGCGGCGAGGGCTGGGCGGAGGCCTTTCTGGAGATGATGTCCGTCGAGCGGGCGGCGGCGGCCAATACCCTGCGCGCCTATGGCCGGGACCTTGCGGATGCAGGTGGCTTCCTGGCCTCCCGGGGCCTGACCCTGGCCTCGGCGCAGGCGCCGGATGTCGAAGCCTATTTCGCCGAACTTGGCCGGCGGGGCCTGTCCCCGGCGACCGCCTCCCGGCGGCGGGCGGCCCTGCGCCAGTTCTACAGATTCGTACTGGGCGAGGGTTGGCGTGCGGACGATCCCTCCCGTCGGGTCGATGCGCCCCGGCGCGGCCGCCCCCTGCCCAGGGTGCTGAGCCGCCAGGAGGCCGCGGCCCTGATCACTGCCGCCGGCGCCCGGGACGAGGTGAAGGGCCTGCGCCTCGCCTGCATGATCGAGCTGGCCTATGCCGGCGGCCTTCGGGTGTCCGAGCTGACCAGCCTGACCCTTGCCGCCCTGGCCCGGGACCCCGAATTCCTGATGGTCCTGGGCAAGGGTGGAAAGGAGCGGCTGGCACCCCTGAACACCGCCGCTCGCACCGCTGTCCGGGCCTGGCTTGAGGTCAGGGCCCGAACCCTCCCCCGGGGCGACGCGACCAATCCCTGGCTCTTCCCGTCCGGCGGAAAGGGCGGCCGACTGACCCCGCGTCGCTTCGCCCAGTTACTGGGCGAGGCCGCGATCACGGCGGGCATCGATCCCGAACGGGTCTCGCCCCACGTCCTGAGGCACGCCTTCGCCACCCACCTGCTCGAGGGCGGCGCAGACCTCAGGGTCGTCCAGACCCTGCTCGGCCATGCGGACATCGCCACCACCCAGATCTACACCCACGTCGCTGGCGAGCGGCTGAGGGAAGTGGTTTCCGACGCCCACCCGCTTTCGGCCACCCGGAAGGGCCGGCGCGAATCCGGCTTTTCCTGAACCGGTCCACCCACTAGGTTCGACCCAGCGTAACAGGACGGGATTCCCGCTGCATGGCCGTTCACTATCTTGAGTTCGAGCGCCCGATTGCCGACCTCGAGGCCAAGATCGACGAGCTGTCCCGCCTGGCTGAGACCGCCGGTACGGATGAGATGAACCCTGAGATCGACGCCCTGCGCGACCGCGCAAGGCAGATGCGCAAGGACGCCTACGCCAACCTCGACGCCTGGCAGAAGACCCAGGTCGCCCGGCATCCTGGGCGCCCCCATTTCGTGGACTACTGCGCCGGACTTATCGACGAGTTCGTCGAGATGAAGGGCGACCGGAAGTTCGCCGACGACCAGGCGATCATGGGTGGCATCGGCCAGTTCCGCGGCCGGCCCGTCCTGGTCATCGGCCATGAGAAGGGCCGCGACACCGTCACTCGCGTGAAGCACAATTTTGGCTACGCCCGGCCCGAGGGCTATCGCAAGGCCGTCCGCCTGATGGAGCTGGCCGAGCGATTCAACCTGCCGGTCATCAGCTTCGTCGACACCCCGGCCGCCTATCCGGGCCTGGGGTCCGAGGAACGTGGCGTCGCCGAGGCCATCGCCCGGTCCACTGAGAAGTGCCTGATGCTGAAGGTGCCCATGGTGGCCATCGTCACGGGCGAAGGCGGCTCAGGCGGCGCCCTGGGCATCGCCTGCGGCAACCGGGTGTTGATCCTCGAGCATGCCATCTATTCGGTCATCCCTCCCGAGGGGGCTAACTCCATCCTCTGGCGGGGCGCGCGCACCGCCGAGGAGGCGGCAAAGGCGATGAAGATCACCGCCGCCGACCTGCTGAAGATGAAAATCGTTGACCGGATCGTGCCCGAGCCGCCCGGTGGCGCCCACGCCGATCCGGCGGCGGCCCTCCAGATCGTCGGTGATGCCGTGGAGAGGGAGCTCGACTCCCTGGAGGGCAAGAGCGCGGAGCGGTTGCTGAAGCAGAGGGCCGAGCGCTTCTACGCCATTGGCCGGAGCGGCCTGAAGTAGGTCCGATTGCCCCTTGCCTGACCCTGGGTCCGGCGGTTCATTGTGCGCTCACGTGGCGAAGGCCAGGACGCCAAGGGGAGGACATCATGGCGATCAAGACGCGTTTCACCGAGCTTGTCGGTGTGGAGCACCCTGTCGTGCAGGGCGGCATGCAGTGGGTCGGCCGCGCCGAGCTCGTCGCCGCCGTGGCCAATGCCGGCGGACTGGGCTTCATCACGGCCCTGACCCAGCCCACCCCCGACGCCCTGCGCGCCGAGATCGACCGCTGTCGCAAGCTGACGGACAAGCCCTTCGGCGTGAACCTCACCATCCTGCCAGCGATCAACCCGCCACCCTACGCCGAGTACCGCAAGGCCATCATCGAAAGTGGGGTCAAGGTCGTCGAGACCGCGGGCAACAAGCCCCAGGAACACGTCGACGACTTCAAGGCCAACGGCGTCATCGTCGTCCACAAGTGCACCAGCGTCCGTCACGCCCTGTCCGCCGAGCGGATGGGCGTGGACGCCATCTCCATCGACGGCTTCGAGTGCGCCGGCCACCCGGGCGAGGATGATGTCCCCGGACTGATCCTCATCCCCGCCGCCGCCGACAAGGTGAAGGTGCCGATGATCGCCTCGGGCGGCTTTGGCGACGCTCGCGGCCTGGTCGCCGCCCTGGCCCTGGGTGCTGAAGGGGTCAACATGGGCACCCGCTTCATGTGCACGAAGGAAAGCCCGATCCACGAGAACGTGAAGCGCCAGATCGTCGAGAACGATGAACGCGCCACCGACCTGATCTTCCGCACCATGCACAACACCTCGCGGGTGGCGCGCAACGACATCAGCCGCCAGGTGGTGGAGCTGGAGCGCTCGGGGGCCAAGTTCGAGGATGTTCGTGAACTGGTGGCCGGGACCCGCGGCCGGGTGGTCTACGAGACCGGTGATCCCAACCACGGCATCTGGTCGGCGGGGCAGGTCCAGGGCCTGATCCACGACATCCCGACCTGTGCCGAGCTCATCTCGCGCATCGTCACCGAGGCCGAGGCCATCATCCGGGGACGCCTGGCCCGCTTCGTGGTCTGAGCCTCAGGCGATCCGGCGGAGGGCGGCGGCGATCTCGTCCACCGCCTCCGTCGTGGTTGCCCAGGAGCACATGAAGCGCACGGTCCCGTCCAGGAACCGGTAGACGAACCAGCCCTCCGACCTGAGGGCTTCGAGCCGGTCGTCGTCCATGTGCACGAAGACCCCGTTGGCCTCGACCGGGTGGGCGAGGGCGAAGGGGCAGGCGGCCGCCAGCCGCGCTGCCATGGCGTTGGCATGCGCCGCCCTGCGGGCCCAGGCGCCGTCGGCCAGCATCCCCAGGAAGGGGGCAGCGAGGAACCGGCCCTTGGAGGCCAGCTGCCCCGACTGCTTGAGGCGGGCATCAAAGCGCCGGGCCAGCCCGCGGTTGAAGATCACGATGGCCTCGCAGGGTGGCATGCCGGACTTGGCGCCTCCCAGGACCAGGAGGTCCACCCCCATGGGGCCGATCCGCTTCACGTCGAAGCCAGCCGCGGCGGCGTTGGCCAGCCGGGCGCCGTCTAGGTGGACGCCGAGCCCGGCGGCCCTGGCCCGGGCGCAGAGGGCCTCGAGGTCGGCTCCCGGATAGACCGCCCCATACTCCGTGGCCTGGGTCAGGGACAGGGCGGCAGCGGGCTGTCGGTGCGAGACCTCGGGCTCCGCCAGGGCCGCCTCGAGCCCCGCCGGGTCGATCCGGCCCGAGGCCCCATCGAGCCCAGTCAGCCCAACGCCGTGTCCGAACAGGCCCGGCGCACCGGTCTCATCCGTCAGGACATGGGCGTGGCGGTGGGCCAGAACGGACTCAAAGGGGCGCGCCAGGGCCGCGAGGCAGATGGCGTTGGCCGCCGTGCCCGAGGCAACGAAACGGACCTCCGCGTCGCAGTCCAGCAGGGCGCGGACGGCGTCGGCGGCCGCCGCCGTGACCGGGTCGGATCCGTAGCCGGGCGTAAATCCCGCCCCATTGGCCCGGACAAGGGCCTCCATTGCCTCCGGCGCGGCCGAAGCCGTGTTGTCCGAGGCGAAGTCGTAGCGCGCCATGGCTGGCCTCAGCCCGCCTCTCGGGCCCAGGCCCGGACTTCGTCCACGTAGAGGTCGGGCTCCTCCATGGCGGCAAAATGTCCGCCCCGGGGCATCTCGCTCCACCGGACGATGTTGTAGGCCCGCTCGGCCCAGCTGCGCGGCGGTGCGGAATAGAGGGGCTCGCCGGGGAAGTTGGCAAAGGCCGTCGGGGTCTCGCACTTTTCGCCCGGCTTGAAGGCGACGCCGCCTTCCTCGATCAGGCCGCGATAGTACCAGGCTCCGGTCGTGAAGCTGCCGGTCATCACGTAGATCATGATGTTGGTCAGTAGCTGGTCCCGGGAATAGGCCTGGTCCAGGGTCTTCACCGACAGGTCCGACCAGTCGTGGAAACGCTCGGCGATCCAGGCCGCCTGACCCACGGGATTGCCCGCCGCCATCCAGGCGATGGACTGGGGCCTTGAAGACTGCAGGCGGAAATAGGCACCCATCATCTCCATCATCTGCCCCTGGCGGGTGATCCAGGCGATCTCGGCCTCCGAGGTCGGACCGCCGTTGGGCCGGAAGCCAATCATGTTCAGGTGGATGGCCCGGGCGCTGTCGCCATGGTTGCGACCCAGCCAGGAGGTGACGAGGCCACCCCAGTCACCGCCCTGGGCGAGGTAGGTGCGATAGCCCAGGACCTCGGTCATCAGCTGGTTGAACAGGGCCGCCGTGGCCCTCTGCCCGACCGGCCGCGTCGGCTTTGAGGAGAATCCGAAGCCAGGCAGGGACGGGATGACCAGGTCGAAGGCGTCCGCCGGGTCCCCGCCGAAGCGGCTGGGGAAGGCGAGTTTCTCGATGGTGCCCCAGAACTCGAAGTGCGAGCCCGGCCATCCATGGGTGATGAGCAGGGGCCGCTTGCCACCCGCTTCCCCCACCACATGCAGGTAGTGCAGGTCAAAGTCCCCGACCTTGGCCGTAAACTGCGGGAACCGGTTCAGGTCGGCGACCGCCGCCCGCCAGTCGAAGCCGTCCGCCCAGTAGGCGCAGAGGGACTTCAGCCAGGTGCCGTCGCAGCCATAGGCCCACCCGTCCTCGACCTCCGGGGCGATGGGCCAGGGATAGGCGCGCACCTGGGCGAGGACGGCCTCGACATCGGGCTCGCTCCAGCGGACTTCAAAGGGCGTGGGCATGGCGCGTCTCCGGCAAGTTTGGCGGTGGGGCATCTCCACCGCCTGCCGGCGGCGAGGTCAAGGGGCGGTGTGGGCAATGGCGCTCCGGCAGGCCAGCCGGTGTAGCCGCCGGCCCTCCTCCGCCGAGATCTGTCCCAGCAGGATGAGCCCAGCGAAACCATAGACGCTGGCCCAGAAGACGTGGCCCTGGTCTTCGGCGTCGCCGGTGATCAGGCCGGCGTCGATCAGGCCCTGGACATGCCGCACCTGGCAGTCCCGGGCCCGCCGCCCCGCCGCCAGTAGTCCCTCTGAGGGGGGTGCCTTCATGTCCTTCAGGTCGAACATCAGGGCGTAGGCCCGGGGATTGTTCACGGCGAAATCCAGATAGGCCTCTCCGACGGCGATCGACCTTTCTGCAGGATCGTCATGCGCGTCAAAAGCCGCCTCCAGGGCGTCGGCGAAACGGTCGTAGGCGCTCGTCCGGACCGCATCGATGATCTCGTCCTTGTCGCGGAAATAGCGGTAGGGCGTCATCGGGCTGACCCCCAGGGCGGCAGCCAGCTGGCGCATGGTCACCGCCTCAATGCCATGCTCAGCGAACTGGTCCTCCGCCGCCGCACAGAGGCGGGCGCGGAAATCAGCGACGTCGGCGTCTGACAAA
>CAIZKE010000290.1 GCA_903933475.1 uncultured Alphaproteobacteria bacterium
CACGCCCAACATCGACTCGATCGCCGATCAGGGCGCGCTGTTCACCGACTGGTACGGCCAGCAGAGCTGCACCGCCGGTAGAGCCGCCTTCGTGACCGGCCAGTCGCCGATCCGCACCGGCCTCACCAAGGTGGGCATTCCCGGTGCCGAGGCTGGCATGCAGCCCGGGGATCCCTCCATTGCCCGGGTCTTGAAGGGCCAGGGCTACGCGACCGGCCAGTTCGGCAAGAACCACCTGGGCGACCGTGATTCTCACCTTCCGACCATGCACGGTTTCGACGAGTTCTTCGGCAACCTCTATCACCTGAACGCCGAGGAAGAGCCCGAACTGCGCGACTATCCCAACCCGGTCGACTTCCCGAACTTCAAGGCGAACTTCGGTCCTCGCGGCGTCCTGCACTGCAAGGCGGACGGCAAGGGCGGCCAGACCATCGTCAACACCGGTCCGCTGACCAAGAAGCGGATGGAGACGATGGACGACGAAGTCCTCGATAAGGCCGTCGACTTCATCAAGCGCCACAATGAAGCCGGCGTGCCCTTCTTCGTGTGGTTCAACACCACGCACATGCATTTCCGCACCCACGCCAAGCCGGAGAGCTTGGGCCAGTCCGGCCGCTGGCAGTCCGAGTACCACGACGTGATGATCGATCACGACAAGGCGATCGGCGTCCTGCTCGACCTGCTGGACGAACTCGGCATCGCCGACGACACCTTCGTCATGTACTCGACCGACAACGGTCCGCACTGCAACAGCTGGCCTGACGCCGGAACCACCCCCTTCCGCTCAGAGAAGAACACCAACTGGGAAGGTGCCTACCGCGTTCCCGCCATGGTTCGCTGGCCGGGCAAGATCAAGGCGGGCTCGGTGTCCAACGACATCGTCTCCCACCTCGACTGGCTGCCGACCCTGGCCGCCATCGCTGGTGAGCCGGACGTCAAGGAAAAGCTGCTCAAGGGCACGAAGATCGACGGTCACGACTTCAAGGTCCACCTCGACGGCTACAATCTCCTCGACTACCTCACGGGTAAGGAAGAGAAGTGCCCCCGTATCAGCTTCCTCTACTTCACGGATGACGGCGAGCTGTCGGGCCTCCGCTGGGACAACTGGAAGGTTGTCTTCATGGAGCAGCGCTGCCCCGGCACCTGCATGATCTGGTCGGAGCCCCTGGTCACCCTGCGGACCCCGAAGATCTTCAACCTCCGGACCGACCCCTACGAGCACGCAGACATCACCTGCAACAGCTACTGGGACTGGATGTTTGACCACGTCTACCTGCTGGTGCCGACGCAGAGCCTGGTCGCTCAGTTCCTGTCGTCGTTCCAGGAGTTCCCGCCGCGTCAGAAGGCGGCGAGCTTCAACCTCGATGCGGTGATGGAAAAAATGCACCAGGGTGCGTCGGGCGGCGCCTGACGTTGATTGCCTCCGGGTCCGGTAGCCCGGATCCGGGGGCGTCTGCCTGATACTGGAGCTGACAATGCTGACACCCTCCCTGATCAAGTTGTTGGCGGTCTCCAGCGTTTTCCTGTTGGTGGTGTCGATCGGCCTTCAGGCCAGATTCGGCTCCATCTTCAGGGTGTTCTCGGATGCCCAGGACCGCCAGAAGATCCTGAGTGCGCTTGCCGTCATGTTCCTGGCGGTTCCCCTTGTCGCCTATCTGGTCGTGCGGTTGGGGGCTCCCGGTCCCACAGCCGGGGCGGTGATCCTGGCCCTTTCCATCGCGCCCATTGCGCCCATCCTTCCTCGCAAACAATTGAAGTTCGGCGGAGACACCGATTGGGTCACCGCCTTCCAGGTGACGGGCACCCTCCTGTCCCTGGTCCTGGCCCCGTTCTACCTGGGCCTCCTCTCCAGCGCCTTCGGCGTGCAGATGGACTCGCCCATGTCGGCCATGATGAGGATCCTCGGGCTGACGGTATTCGCCCCGCTTCTGATCGGCATGGGGCTCAGGCAGCTAGTTCCGGAACTGGCGAGCCGCCTGGTCCGGCCGATGGGCCTCGCAGGCACCGCAATTCTTGCCGCCGTGGCCCTCCTGATCCTGGTGGGGATGTGGCCGGCCCTGGTGGCCGCAGCGTCGACCCCGGCGCTTCCGGCCAGCCTGGTCGTCGCCATCTCCGGCGTAATCCTTGGCCATGTCTTCGTCAGGGGGAGCGTCTCGGACCAGGTTCCTTCGGCCCAGGCCGCCGTATCCCGCCATCCTGGTGTCGCCCTGACCCTGGCCGGTGCCGCCCTCGGAGGAACCCAGCCAGAGCTTCTGGCCAACGTTCTGCTGTTCGTGCTCGTCGCTACCGTCGTCCTCGCCGCCTACCAGTTCATGGTGCGGTCTGACACTGCCTAGAGCGCGGCCATCGGCAGGCTGAAGAGAAACGCAAGCGCTGCAAGGCCGAGGCCTCCCGCGATCATGACCAGCAGCCGGCGCTGTCCCTCCGACCGGGTGATGGTCGAAATCCCCAGGAGGAAAAGGATCAGGGCCAGGATCACGGTCGAGGCGACATAACGATCGCCTGTCGAATTCGCCTTCTCGGCCCGGCTGAAGAGGGCAGAGGACTCGTCGCGCAGGGCCGTCGCCTCAAGGCTCTCGGAATGCTCTGCGTGGAGCAGGGAAACATTGGGACCTTCGCGGACCTGGCCCCTCAGGTCGGCAGGATACTGGCGGCGCCAGACATCGAAGACCTGTCTGAATTCAGGGGCGAAGCGCCTCTCGTAGAAGGTCATGAGTTCGCGGTCGTTCTTGGCTGCGGCCGACAGCCAGGAGATGTACATCGCGGTGTCCATGCCGGTCTTCTGTCCGGCCCGGAGTTCCAGCCGGGCCGCCTCGGTCACCTTCGCCGAGGCGGAGGCATAGCTGCTGGCCTGGACGCCGCCCCAGAGGGCGGCTTGATAGGTCGCCCAGGCGGATGCGACCCCCGCCGCCGCCAGCATGATCGAGGCGACCGTGTCGAGGCGTCGGGTGCGAGGGGAGGGCGCTGAGTCTTCAGGCATCTCAGGCCTTGTGCTCGGCCTTGGAATTGAAGTGGGTGATATCCCGGGCCAGGAACCAGTTGAGCCCGGTCCGGATGGCGGCGATGGCGCCCAGCATCCCGATGTCCTCCCAGGTGGGGGCGATGGCCGTCCGGATGATGTCCGCAGCCAGGGCGAACTCCAGGGCCAGCATGATCCATGCCGCGAAGCCCAGCCAGATTTCCCGGCGTCCGCTCATCTCGCCCTGACGCAGCAAGACGAGCCTTACGGTCCGGAACAGGGCTTCCGCTGCGCCCCAGGCGACAATCAGGACGACAGCGGCCTCAGCCAGAAGGCCGACCGTCTGGGCGACCTCGCGAAACAAGTGCTCAAGCATGGAAAACTCCTGAAGAGTTCAATGAAGTTGAGGTTTTCGGAGATCATGTAAAGGTATGATCTCGAGTTTGAGGGGTATGCTGATGGCCCTTGTTCCCGATCGGCCCGGCGAGCTTTAACCTGACGTCATACGAAGGGGGAATTGATGAGCCAGACGGAAATGAGCCCCGGCGATCGCATGGCGGCGATGCGCACAGCCCTCGCCTTCCAGCGGACCCGGATGGCGGCCGATCGGACACTGATGAGCGTTCAGAGGACGTCACTGTCCCTCATTGGGTTCGGGTTCACGATCTTCTCCTTTTTCCGCTCCCTGGCGGACAAGAAGCTGCTGCCCGAGGCCATTCCCTCGGCGGCGCCCGCCCGGTTCGGGCTGACCCTGGTGGCCCTGGGTGTTTGCCTCCTGGCCCTCGGGATCGCCTCGCACATCAGCTACATGCTGCAGTTGCGTCGGCAGAGGGCTGAAGCGGGGATGGCCGAGGTGCTGCCGCCCGAGCCCCGCCTTCCGGTCTCGCTCGCCGTGGTGGCGGCCCTGACCCTGCTGCTCTTCGGAATTTTCGTGATCCTGAGCCTCATGGCCAGGACCGGGCCGTTTGGCGCCTAGGGGCGGATGACGCAGCGAAAGCCGAGGTGGCTCATCGAGCTGTCGATCGCCTGGGCGTGCCGGGCGGCAGGCCGGTAGCGGCGGCAGTAGACGGGCGCGCACATGTGCGAGCCGCCCTTCAGTACCTTCCGGGGAATGCGGATGCGGGGGAGGGCGGGATCGAAGCTCGCGCCCTCAGCCCCGCCCAGTGGGTTTTCAGACACGCAGCAAGGGCTCTTGGTGACAGTGCCGGGATTGGCGGCGTACCAGTCGGCCGTCCACTCCCAGACGTTTCCAATCATGTCCGCGAGACCAAGGTCGTTCGCCGGAAAGCTCCCGACGGGAGACGTCCAGCGGAAGCCGTCCTCGCAGGTGTTGGCGTGGGGAAAGGCGCCCTGGAAGGTGTTGGCCATGTGCCGTCCGCCTGGAGCCAACTCGCTTCCCCAGACGAACTCGGTCTCGGCCGGGCGTCCGCCCCAGGCCGCGAACTCCCACTCGGCTTCAGTAGGAAGGGACTTGCCGGCCCAGGCCGCATAGGCGGAGACGTCGTCCCAGGAAACATGGACCACTGGATGGTCCTCCAGGCCCTTCAGGTCGCTCTTCGGCCCCCGTGGCCGGCGCCAGGATGCGCCGAAAGTCCACGCCCACCACTGTGAGACGTCCTCCAGTGGGACCGGTCCCGCGGGGGGTGTGAACACCAGGGAGGCCGCCTTCAGCATCCGGGGGTCTGCGCCGGGATAATCCTCGGCCCGGGGAGGAATTTCGGCTGTGGTGACGTGGCCAGTTGCCCGGACAAAGGCCTCGAACTGGCGGTTGGTCACTGGGGTCGGGTCTATCCAGAACCCGTCCACCCGGACCCGGCGCGCAGGTTTTTCTTCCGGATAGTGCCGGTCGGAGCCCATGGTGAACGCGTCGCCGGGCACCCAGACCATTCCCGCCCGCAGGTCGCTTGCGGCTTCCGGCGCGGGCGGATTCGGCATCAGTAGACCCACTGGATCCGAGTCAGCACCGTGTCGGTCGTTCCAGACTTGCCCATGCGATCCAGCTCCGTGCGTCCTAGGTCGAGGCCGAACTTCCAGCGGGTGGTCGCCCACCAGTTCACGCCAAGGTCGATACGTGTGAAGCGTCCACCCTGGACAGGCCCGTCGTCAAGGTCAACGTCAGAATACCGAATAATCAGTTCAGGTGCGCCCCAGCGCGAGGTCGGAATGACGCGCCGGGCATAACCGACTTTGCGGTCGTAGGGCCGGGCCTCGCCGGTCAGCACCCAAGAGCCCGTCAGGTACCAACCGCTGAATCTTGGATCGCCCTTGGCCGGCGACTCGACGTCGGCCCTCGCATATTCGCCCAGCAGGGACAGCCCCCCCCAGCTGAACAGGCCTTCGAGGCCGTAATGGTTGGCACCGTCCGAGGGGAAGTCGCCCGTGTCCACATAGTTGGAAGAGACATTGGAGCCGGGGCGGCCCTTGTACCGGGTCTTGCCATCGGCTGCCGCGTAACGCCAGGAGGTACCCAGGTGCAGGTAGTGCCCGTTTGCCGCGTCATCCCAGGCCAGGCCCGAGACCCTGCCGAAATAGTCGGTCCCGCGTTGGGTCGTGGTCCCGATGTCCCAGGTGTCGTTGGCGAAGCCGTAGGAGACATTGACCCGTTTGGCAGGTCCAAAGACATGGGTGACGCGGACCCCGGTGTTCCTCGAAACGAAGAATGGGCTCAATACGCGCTCGCTGTGCGGCAGGTTGGCGGCGTCGCCGACCATCTCGTAGGAGAAGGTTTCCTTGATCTTGCCAACTGACACCCGGGTGGAATCGCCGATCGGGAGGGTGACCGCCATGTCGGTCAACTGCCAGTTGTCCTCCGGGTCGGAGTCAAAGCCTTTGTACTCGCCGCCGAGCTGGTAGTTGACGCGGTAGGTGCCGCCAAACGAGCCCAGGACCTGGAAGCGGAAGCTCCGCCACTCGGCGGAATCCTTCTGCTTTCCGACCTGGGCCACGCTGTCGTCGTCCTGGGAGAAGGCGGTATAGTCCCCAAGGATGGCGGCGCTGGGCCGTAGTGTGAAACCAGCCGAGGGCCAGGCCCGGGGAGCGCCTCGGGCCGGCGACAGGTCCGGGACAATATAGTCTATCGGTGCAGCCGCCGCAGGCGGGGCGGCGACCGCCGTCGCCGTCGTGATTGGCTCCGATGAGCTTTCTGTCTCCTGGGCGAGGGCGGCTCCACCTCCGGTCAGGGTGGCAACCAGGGCAACTGCGGTCCCCAACCATTTCGCCGCGCCATCTCGGTTCTTGATCGACTGCCGCATGACTTCCACCCCGCTGGTCGTTGGCGTTCTTCCGCGTCGACAAGAGCCTGGGCCTTGGACGCGGGTTTGTCCTTGGGTGAAGGCTCTAGCACCTGGACCCCGGTCAGATTGCCAGATAGCCGACAGTCCAGCCTGAAGGTAGGCCCGCGGGGGTTGTCGCCCGATAACTTCCGCGGCTCCGACCGGCCTTGCTTTGCTCTTGGCCCACGCTCGGTCGCGTGACATAAGGTCGCCCCCTCGCCGCCGACTTTCGGCGGCGCCGTTTTTCCGGAATAAGGCGGACCGGGACCGCGATAATCGCGGCACCCTCCGATGGCTTGAATGTCTATGCAGATCGTTGAGAAGTCGGTTGAAGGTCTGAGCCGTGTCTACGGCGTGACCGTTCCTGCGGCCCTTCTGGCCGAGAAGGTCGAGGCGCGGATCGCCGAGATCACGCCCACCCTCAACCTCAAGGGGTTCCGCCCGGGCAAGGTACCGACCGGGCATGTCCGCCGTTTGTTCGGCAAGTCCCTCATGAGCGAGATCGTCGAGCAGACCATCAACGAGACCACCCAGAAGGTGCTATCCGACAACAACCTGCGTCCTGCGGGCGAGCCCGACCTGCGTCCTGAAGGCGACATCCAGGACGTGGTCGAAGGCCGGTCAGACCTGGCGTACGAGATTGCTCTGGAAGTGATCCCCGAATTCGAACCTGCCGACTTCTCGGAAATCTCGCTCAAGCGCCCCATCTATGAGCCGACTGAAGAAGAAGTCGGCGAGGCTTTGGCCGAGCTGGCTGAGTCCAGCAAGACCTACCAGCCGCGCAAGGGAAAGACGGTCAAGTCCAAGGATGGCGACCAGCTCCTGATTGACTTCCTTGGCCGGGTGGACGGCGAGGCCTTCGAGGGCGGCGGGGCGGAAGACGCCACCCTGACCCTCGGCTCCGGCCAGTTCATTCCCGGTTTCGAGGAGCAGCTCGTCGGCGCCAAGCCTGGAGACGAGGTCCTGGTCAAGGTGACCTTCCCCGCCGAGTATCAGGCCGCTCAGCTCGCCGGAAAGGACGCCGAGTTCACCGTCCAGGTCAAGGAAGTCCGGGCTCCGATGGCGAGCAAGGTGGACGACGCGTTGGCCGAGCGCCTGGGCATCGAGAACCTTGAGAAGCTCAAGGAACTGCTCCGCTCCAACCTGCAGTCGCAGTTTGCGGGCGCCACACGCTTCAAGCTGAAGCGGGCCCTGCTCGATATCCTCGACGAGAGGCACGACTTCCTCCTCCCACCCCGTATGGTCGAGGCCGAGTTCTCCCAGATTTGGGAACAGGTCCAGCAGGACAAGACGGCTGGCGGCCTGCCACCCGAGGACGCGGACAAGTCCGATGCCCAGCTTGAGGTCGAGTACCGCAAGATCGCCGAGCGCCGGGTGCGCCTGGGCCTGGTCCTCGCCGAGGTCGGACGGATCAACAACGTCCAGGTGACCGAGCAGGAGCTCGCAGAGGCCATGCGGGCCGAGGCCATGCGCTATGGGGCCCAGGCCCAGCAGATCTTCGATTTCCTGCGCCAGAATCCTTCGGCCCAATCCCAGATCCGGGCTCCAATCTTCGAGGAGAAGGTGGTCGACCTGATCGTGTCCAGGGCCAAGGTCGAGGACGAGAAGGTTTCCAAGGAAGATCTGCTCAGGGAAGACGACATGCCTGCGGCCTACAAGGCCTAGGCACGGTCATTTCAGGTCGTGGCCTTGCCATGGCCCTGTCGAAACGCGATATCGAAGGCGAGCGCTTCCGCTGAGGGGGTGCCGCTTCAGCCTCAAGGTGCAAGCCAATGCCGGATATGGTGACGACTGCCCTCAACCTTGTTCCCATGGTGGTCGAGCAGACCAGCCGGGGCGAGCGCGCCTTCGACATCTTTTCCAGGCTCCTGAAGGAGCGGGTGATCTTCGTGTCGGGTCCGGTCGAGGACGGCATGGCCGCCCTGGTCTGCGCCCAGCTTCTCTACCTTGAGGCTGAGAACCCCAAGAAAGAGATCCAGATGTACATCAATTCCCCGGGTGGAGTGGTGTCGTCAGGCCTCGCGATCTACGACACCATGCAGTATATCCGGAGCCCCGTGGCGACCCTGTGCATGGGCTATGCCGCCTCCATGGGCTCCTTTCTCCTTGCAGCCGGGGCACCTGGACGCCGGATCAGCCTGCCGAACGCCCGCATCATGGTTCACCAGCCTTCGGGCGGTTATTCCGGCAAGGCGTCTGACATCGAGCGGCACGCCGAGGACATCCTCAAGATCAAGAAGCGGCTCAACGAGCTTTACGCCAAGCATACCGGCCGGACATACACGGAGGTCGAGGATATGCTGGATGCAGACACCTTCATGACCCCCGAGGAGGCTCGCGACTGGGGTCTCGTGGACGAGGTCCAGGAAAACCGGGGCGACGACTGACGCCACCCCCGGGCGGGGATCAGGGACTCTCCCTGAACTCGCGGAAGCCGGCATGGACGGCTATCGCCAGCATCTCCCGGTCCCCAGCCGTGTCGCCATAGGCTGCGGTCAGCCGTACATCCTCTCCGAAGGTCTCCCTCAGGCGGCGCACCTTTTCAGGGCCTCGGCAGTTCGCACCGTCCAGGTCCCCGGTGAGGCGTCCTTCAGCGTCGAAGGCCAGCCGCGTGCCCAGGAGGTGGTCTGCGCCCAGGCCGCGGGCGAAGGGTGCGACGAGGCACTCCGGAGAGGCGGTGACGATGACCAGGGTCGCCCCCCGCGAGCGCCAGTAGCGCCAGGAATTCAGTGCGTCCGGCCGCAGGAGGCTGCGGGAACGGGCCTCAGCGTAGGCGCGGGCGCGCGCTTCCAGGTCATGCAGGGGCGTGCCGGCAAGGAACCGCCGGGCAGCGGCGCCCTTGAGGAGTCCCCGATCCCGCTTCGCCAGGTACCGGACGGCATCTGGCGCAAGCGCCACCAGGCCGCGCAGCCAGGCCAGGGCTCCCGCATTCCAGGACAGAAAGTCCGTGAAGCTGTCCCGCACCGTCAGTGTGCCGTCGAAGTCGAAGGCCACGATCCCAACCGGGCGCGAGGGATCATCAGCCAGATCTTCATCCGGATTCACCGCGGACTGGAGCAGGCTTTCTGGGGAGACGGGCACGGTCCGGCCGGGATCCTCTGCAATTCATCCGAAGGGGCCGAACTGCGAGGATTCGCCCCATGACGACAATGCCACAGGTTTGCGATATAGGCTCCGCGTACGGACCTCGGACTTGTCGCTTGGGCCGGCATGGGGGACTGTCAAGACTTCGGCAACCCGTCACCGGTAGGCTGAATCGGGTCTTAACGGTTTACCCGGGGTTCGGCGGTGCGTCGTCAGGTCGCCCGTCGAAGGAGTGAGAAACGCATGACCAAGGCCGCCGGCGGGGATTCGAAGAGCACCCTCTATTGCTCTTTCTGCGGTAAGAGCCAGCATGAGGTCCGCAAGTTGATTGCGGGCCCGACCGTGTTCATCTGTGATGAATGCGTCGAGCTCTGCATGGATATCATCCGCGAAGAGCACAAGATTTCTTTTGTGAAATCAAAAGATGGCGTGCCGACTCCCAAGGAGATCCGCGAAGTCCTCGACGACTACGTGATCGGCCAGGACCACGCCAAAAAGGTTCTCTCTGTCGCGGTCCACAACCACTACAAGCGCCTCAACCACGCCTCAAAGAACAACGATGTCGAGCTTGGCAAGGCCAACATCCTGCTCATCGGTCCTACCGGTACGGGCAAGACCCTGTTGGCCCAGACCCTGGCCAGAATCATCGACGTGCCCTTCACCGTCGCCGATGCGACGACCCTGACCGAGGCCGGCTATGTCGGTGAGGATGTCGAGAATATTATCCTCAAGCTGCTTCAGGCTGCGGATTACAATGTCGAACGGGCCCAGCGCGGCATCGTTTACATTGACGAGGTCGACAAGATCAGCCGCAAGTCGGACAACCCCTCCATCACCCGGGACGTGTCCGGCGAGGGCGTCCAGCAGGCCCTCCTGAAGATCATGGAAGGCACGGTCGCCTCCGTCCCGCCCCAGGGGGGACGTAAGCACCCCCAGCAGGAATTCCTGCAGGTGGATACAACCAACATCCTGTTCATCTGCGGCGGTGCCTTCGCGGGCCTCGACAAGATCATCTCGGCGCGCGGGCAGGGCACTTCCATCGGCTTCGGTGCCCGGGTCTCCGATCCGGACGATCGCCGGACTGGCGAAATCTTCCGCCAGGTCGAGCCCGACGATCTGCTGAAGTTCGGTCTGATCCCGGAATTCATTGGGCGCCTGCCGGTCCTGGCCACCCTCGATGACCTGGATGAGAAGACCCTGATCAAGATCCTGACCGAGCCCAAGAATGCCTTCGTGAAGCAGTACCAGCGCCTGTTCGACATGGAGAACGTCGGCCTGACCTTCACCGATGACGCCCTGGCGTCGGTGGCCCGGAAGGCGATCTCCCGCAAGACCGGCGCCCGGGGCCTGCGCTCCATCCTCGAAAGCATACTGCTCGACACCATGTACGAGCTTCCCACCTGGGAAGGTGTCGAGGAGGTCGTGGTCAACGCCGAGGTGGTTGAGGGCCGGTCCCAGCCCCTGGTGATTTACGCCGAGCGCCGCGACAAGGGCGGCGCGGCCTGATCACTTGGGAGGGGTGAGCGGCTTCACCCGCGCCATCCAGTCCAGACCCTTAAGCCAGTAGGCCTCGGTCGAGGTCAGGAAGCCGTCACGCTTCCGCGCCGAGATCCACCCGTTCAGGAAGTTGAGCATGTTGGTGTCGCCCTTGCGCAGGGCGAAGGCGTCGGCCGTGCGTCCCAGGGGGTCTCCTGAGGCGATGACATAGCGCTGGGGCGCAGAAGACGCCACTGTCAGGGTCGGGACCGGCTCCTTGAAGGCGAGGGCGTTCACAGCGCCATCATCCAGGGCGCGCTGAGCCCCAGCCAGGTCGACAAACTCGCGGAAGGTGGCCTGGGGCAGGGCGAGACGGGCGAGGTCAGCGGCCAGGGTTCCTGTGACGATCCCGATCGCGGTGTCCGGAACATTCAGCTGGCCCGACTGGATAGGGGCCTTGGAGCTGGCGACCACCCGGATTTCGGATTCGGCGTAGGGGTTGGTCATCCACACCTTGAGGAGCTTGTCCGGGGCGACGGCCAGGGCCGCGGCCGCAAGATCGCACTCGCCTGCATTCAGCCGGTCCAGGACATCGCTCATCGGGACGACCTTGAGCTCCAGGACCAGGCCCGCGTCGCTCGCCAGGCGCGAGACGATATCGATCTCATGGCCGATGTGTTCGCCGCTGGAGGAGCGGAAAACAAAGGGCGGCGCCTCGGCGGTGCACACCCTCAGTGTCCCACGGCCAAGGGCGTCCTCCAGCGCTCCCGCTGTCGCCGGCGTCACCGCCAATGCCGAAGCCAAAATCAAGCCTGAGAGATTCGCCTTCATGTCACCCTCCTCTTATCCTGCAGTCAGCTTGCATTCAGCTTGCCGCCAGCACAACCACCTGACTAGATTGATGAAGCCCGAGCAAGGAGACTCCCATGCGTCCGATCCTGGTCCTCGCCGCTGCGGCCACCACGGTGGTCGGGGTAGCTCCCCCGGTTTCCGCCAGGGCGGACTCCTATGTCACCTGTTCATCCCAGAACTACCAGCGGAACTGGTGTCCGGTGAACTCGAGCGGTCGCGCCTATATCGATCGCCAGTACTCCGACGGACGGGGTCCCTGCACGGAAGGCTCGACCTGGGGACAGGACCGCCGGGGCATCTGGGTCGATCGCGGGTGCCGCGCCCGGTTTAGGGTCCAGGACCGATACGGTCAGTACCCGAACCCAGGCTATCCCGACCAGGGTTACTACCCAAACAACAGCCAAAAGAAGGACGACACCGGTGCCCTCATTGGCGGCCTGTTGATCGGCGGGCTTCTGGTCGGGGCCATGGCCGCCGCCGCGAATGAGAACAATGCCTCCAAGCCGCCTTCGGGATCCGGCAGTTCGGCTGGGGCGTCGGGGTCCGGAATCGCCGTCGAGGCCTGCCGCGCCGAGGCCGTTACCGAGGTGTCGCGTTACGGGCAGCGCCCCCGTATCGACCGTATCACCACCACCTCGGCGTCCTCCGGAGGCTGGAATGTGCAGGGCTACGTTTCTGTCGACGCGGGTCCCAAGGCGGTCTCCTATGCCTTCACCTGTCGCTACGACAACGGCTCGGCGCGGATTACCAAGCTGAACTGACCGGGCTCGGCGCTCGGCCTTTTCACGGGTTGTCCACGGCTGTCTGCCGCCGGCGGCTTGAACCCGCCCGGCGACGCGCCACATTATTCCCTGAGCCGCCCGCCCTGGCGATCGTCGCAGGGGGACGCAGCCGTCCCTGCTCATCAGAGGGGGCCGGATAGGAGTAAGTGACTATGACCGAGGCCCGCACGCTTCCGATCCTCCCCCTCAGGGACATCGTCGTCTTTCCGCATCAACCGGTCCCGCTGTTCGTGGGCCGGGACAAGTCCGTCAGGGCCCTTGAGGAGGCGATGAAGTCCGAGGCGAGGGAGATCCTGCTCGCCACCCAGAAGAACAAGGATGATGACGACCCCGGCGCAGAGGGCATCTACGATGTCGGCGTCATCGCCGCGATCCTGCAGCTGCTGCGCCTGCCCGATGGCACGGTTAAGGTGCTTGTGGAGGGCCGTGGCCGGGCCGGGATCGTCCGTTTTGTCGATGAAACCGAATGGTTTTCCGGCGAAGTCGCCCTGGTGACCGAGGACGCTGCGCCGTCGGCCGAGATCGAGGCCCTGACCCGGGCCGTCGCCGAGCAGTTCGAGACCTACGTCAAGCTCAACAAGAAGGTACCCCCGGAGGCGCTCTCGGCCCTGCCAGGCATTGAGAATCCCGGTGAACTGGCGGACCGCATCGCCTCGCATCTGAATGTCAGGATCGCCGACAAGCAGGAACTGCTGGAGATCTTCAGCGTCTCCAAGCGCCTGGAAAAGGTCTACGCCCTGATGGAGGGCGAGATCTCGGTCATGCAGACCGAGAAAAAGATCCGGAACCGCGTGAAGCGGCAGATGGAGAAGACCCAGCGCGAGTACTACCTGAACGAGCAAATGAAGGCGATCCAGCGGGAGCTGGGCGAGCAGGATCCCGAGCGCGACGAGCTCGCCGAGCTGGAAAAGCGGATCAAGCGGACCCGCCTGTCCAAGGAGGCCCGCGTCAAGGCGAACGCCGAGCTGAAGAAGCTGCGGTCCATGAGCCCCATGTCAGCGGAATCCACCGTCGTTCGGAACTATCTCGACTGGCTGCTGTCCATCCCGTGGGGCAAGCCAAAGTCCAAGCCCATCGACCTGGAGAAGGCCGAGTCCGTCCTCGAGAACGACCACTATGGCCTTGAGAAGGTCAAGGAACGGATACTCGAGTACCTAGCGGTACAGGCCCGCACGGGGTCCCTCAAGGGGCCGATCCTGTGCCTTGTCGGTCCGCCCGGGGTTGGCAAGACCTCGCTGGGCAAGTCCATCGCCGAGGCGACCGGCCGCGAGTTCGTCCGGGTCTCCCTGGGCGGCGTGCGCGACGAGGCCGAGATCCGCGGCCACCGCCGCACCTACATCGGCTCCATGCCCGGCAAGATCATCCAATCGATGAAGAAGGCGAAGTCGACCAACGCCTTCTTCCTGCTGGACGAGATCGACAAGATGGGTGCCGACTGGCGGGGTGACCCGTCCTCGGCCCTTCTCGAGGTGCTGGACCCGGAGCAGAATTCGACCTTCGCCGACCACTATCTCGAGGTCGACTATGACCTGAGCCCGGTCATGTTCGTCACCACGGCCAACAGCCTCAACATGCCCCAGCCCCTGCTGGACCGCATGGAGATCATCCGCATCCCAGGCTACACCGAGGACGAGAAGGTCGAGATCGCCCGCCGGCACCTCCTGCCCAAGCAGATGAAGGACCACGGCCTGACGGCCGCCGAGTTCGAACTGCCCGACGCCGCCCTGCGTGACCTGATCCGCTACTATACCCGCGAGGCGGGGGTACGCTCCCTCGAGCGCGAGATCGGCAACCTCGCCCGCAAGGCGGTCCGCGACCTGATGCGGCGCAAGGTGGGCGAAGAGGTCGGTCCGATCCGGGTCGATGAGGCCCAGGTCGCCATCTACGCCGGCGTGAGACGTTTCAAGTATGGCGAGATGGACGGCGAGGATCAGGTCGGGATCATCACCGGCCTGGCCTACACCGACTTCGGCGGCGACATCCTCACCATCGAGGCGGTGAAGATGCCGGGCAAGGGCCGCATGCAGGTGACCGGCAATCTGAAGGAAGTGATGAAGGAGTCCGTTCAGGCCGCCCATGCCTACGTGCGCAGCCGCGCGACCCAGTTCGGTATCGAGCCTCCGATCTTCGAGCGCACGGACGTCGCCATCCATGTTCCTGAGGGCGCAACCCCCAAGGACGGACCGTCAGCGGGGGTCGCCATGGCGACCGCAATCGTCTCTGTCCTGACCGGCGTGCCGATCCGCAAGGATCTGGCCATGACCGGGGAGGTTACGCTCCGCGGACGGGTCCTCCCGATCGGAGGCCTCAAGGAAAAACTGCTCGCGGCCCTGCGGTCGGGTGTGAAGACGGTCCTGATCCCACAGGAGAACGTCAAGGATCTCCAGGACATACCCGACAACGTCAAGGCGGGGCTGGAGATCCTTCCGGTCAGCTCCGTGGACGAGGTCCTCGGTCATGCCCTGGTGCGCACGCTCACCCCGATCGAGTGGATCGAGCCTCCGCCGCCTCCCGCCGCGGAATCCTCCGGGGACGAGTCTGTCCTGACCCACTGACCCTCGTGTCCCCGGCGGTGTTTGACACGCCGCCGGGGCTGGTCATGATGCGTGGCAATGGCTTCGCCCGGGCGTGTTTTTGTTTGAGGCGATGCTCGAAACAACGACACCCGGGGGGGTTGCGCCTTATGAACAAGACCGAGTTGATCGCTGCTGTCTCTCAAACCGCGGGCCTGGCTGCGCCAGACGTCCGCAGGGTTCTGGACGCTCTTCTCGACACCGTTTCCTCTGCCCTGCGGGATGGCGCGGAAGTCAGGCTGGTCGGTTTCGGGACCTTTTCCAGGCTCTACAGGCCGGCGGGCCTGGCCCGGAACCCGCGAACAGGGGAGGCGGTCCGGCGTCCGGCCATGCATACGGCGCGCTTCCGGGCCGGCGACGGCCTGAAGCGAAGTCTGAATTGAGAGCGTCCGGAACCGCCTGCCGGATTTCCCATCGGCGCGAAGAGCGGTAGACAGTCCCACGCCTGCGGGCGGGAGGGGCGGCTAGCTCAGCGGGTAAGAGCACCTGGTTTACACCCAGGGGGTCGGGGGTTCGAACCCCTCGCCGCCCACCATTCCCGGAGCCGACCATGCAGAAGCGTCCGCTCGGCCGCACCGGCCTGCAGGTCTCAGGGATCGGGTTCGGCGCTGCCTCCTTCTGGGGCCATCCCGCCTTCCATGAGGCCGAGGCCCTGTCCCTGGTCCACCGCGCCCTGGAGCTGGGGGTCACCCTCTTCGACACCGGCCCGGCCTATTCCCGGGGACAGGCCGAGGCCCGGCTCGGCCGCGCCCTGGCGGGACGGGACCTGTCCGACCTCGTCATCGCCACCAAGGCGGGTACGACCTTTGCGCGGGGGCGGGTGCGCCGCGACATGTCCCTGCCGGCCATAGAGGCGAGCCTGGTGGAAAGCCTCCGTCGACTGGGGCTGGACGTCCTCCCGCTTGTCCACCTCCACGGCCCGGCCGCCAGCGAACTGACCTCTGATTTCCTTGGCGGTCTCGGGCGCATGAGGGACCGGGGACTGTTCCAGCATCTTGGCGTCAACAGCTTCGACCCGACCGTCATTGACGCCGCCCTGGCCCTGCCACAGATCGACACCGTCATGGTCGATATCAATGTCCTCCGGCCTGAGCGCATTCCGCTGGCCGCCCGGGCGGCGGCGGCGGGGAAGGGGGTGCTCGCGGGCATGCCCCTGGCCATGGGGCACACGGCGCCCCGCGCCTGGAGGAATCTGGGCCTGCGGGACGCCTGGTACCTGGCCCGGGCCCTGAAGAGCCATCGCGCCGACATGGCCGCCGGTCGCCGGTTCCGCTTCCTTCATGGCCGGTCCAACATCTCCGGCGCCCAGGCGGCCCTGGCCTGGGCCCTGGGCGTCCCAGGGGTGTCCGCCGCCGTGGTCGGGACCACCCGTCTCGCCCACCTCGAGGACGCTGCCGCCGCCCCGGGCCTGGCCCTGCCCGCAGAGCTTGCGGCGCTTATCGCCGAGGCTCAGACCCGCTCCTGAGGACTAGCCTTGCCCGGCGCGGCGGAATGGGGTCTCCTGCTGGAAAGGGGCGGCGAAACGCCCTGGATCCAGGAGGAATTCCCATGGCGGACGGAGCGGTCGGGATGGATGAGGCGCGCCAGCGCGCCTACGCGGTCAGGCTCGAGGACATGAACCCGGGTGACCCCGAGCTCTTCAAGTCCAACGCCTTCTGGTCCTATTTCGAGCGCCTGCGGAACGAGGATCCGGTCCACTGGTGCCGGGAGTCCGAGTTCGGGCCTTACTGGTCCGTCACCCGCTACAACGACATCATGGCGGTGGATACCAACCACGGGGTCTTCTCTTCCGAGGCGGCCCTGGGCGGCATCACCATCCGCGACGCCCGGCAGGATCTGCGCCGGCCCAGCTTCATCGCCATGGACCCGCCCCGCCATGACGCGCAGCGCAAGGCCGTCAGCCCCATCGTCTCCCCCGGCAACCTGAAGACCATGGAGCCCATCATCCGGGAGCGGGCCTGCCAAATCCTGGACAGCCTGCCGGTCGGCGAGGCCTTCGACTGGGTGGACCGGGTCTCGGTCGAGCTCACCACCCAGATGCTGGCGACCCTGTTCGATTTCCCCTTCGAGGAACGCCGCCGCCTGACCCGCTGGTCGGACGTGGCCACCACCATCCCCTATCCAGGCGGACTGGTGGAGACGGAGGAGGCCCGCCAGGCCGAAATGATGGAATGCCTGGGGGTCTTCACTGGCCTCTGGAATGAGCGGGTCAACCGGCCCCCGACTGGCGATCTTGTCTCGATGATGGCGCACAGCGACGCCACCCGGAACATGACCCCCGAGGAGTACCTGGGGAACATCATCCTCCTGATCGTCGGCGGCAATGACACCACCCGGAACTCCCTTTCCGGCGGCGTCCTGGCCCTGAACCAGAACCCGGCGGAGTACGCCAAGCTGCGCGCCAATCCGGCCCTGGTGGAGTCCATGGTGCCGGAGATCATCCGCTGGCAGACACCGCTCGCCCATATGCGCCGCACTGCGCTCCAGGATATCGAGCTCGGCGGCAAGACCATCCGCAAGGGCGACAAGGTTGTGATGTGGTATGTATCGGGCAATCGCGACGAGCGGGCCATCGAGAACCCCGACGCCTTCATCATTGACCGCGAGCGCCCGCGCCAGCACCTGTCCTTCGGCTTCGGCATCCACCGCTGCGTGGGTAACCGCCTGGCCGAACTGCAGCTGAAGATCGTCTGGGAGGAAATCCTCAAGCGCTTCAGCTTCGTTGAGGTGCTTGAGGAGCCGGTTCGTGTCCGGTCCAGTTTTGTGAAGGGGTACGAGACCCTGACGGTCAGGCTGCACCCGGCCAACTGACGTCGGGGCGCCCTTCCTTTCCGGTCCCGCCTGCGGTTTCATGCCGCCAATTCGATAGCGATCCCGGGGGAAACACGTGTCCGACATCGACCTGACCCAGCTCGACAGGGCGCTCGCCGCCGCTCACCAGCCCGCCTTGCAGGCCGCGCTTGTGCACCTGACCGGCGAGGACCATTGGCTGCGCCCCGAATGGGCTCCCGCCTATGTCCCGCTGTCGCGGGGCGACACGGGCGTTCCGGAGGCCGAGCAGAAAAAGTTCCTGGCCGAGGCCAGGGCCGCCCTGGTCGACTGGTTTGGCAGGGGCGACCGCAGGACCCACCAGCCCTCCGCCGCCACCCTGCGCCGGATGATGAGCTTTGTGGCCGGCGCGGAGATCCCGGAGGGCTATGCTGACTTTCTCGGCGACGAGCTCAGCCTGGCCGAGACCAATACCAAGACGCCGGTCTGGGAAGCGCCTGGCCTCAAGGCCGGTGCCGCGAAAATGCACGTCCTCGTCATCGGCGCCGGCATGTCCGGCCTGCTCACCGGCATTCGCCTCAGCCAGGCTGGCGTGAGCTACGAGATCCTCGACAAGAACGCCGACGTCGGCGGCACCTGGTTCGAGAACACCTATCCGGGTTGCCGGGTGGACTCCTCCAACCACATCTACTCCTACAGCTTCGAGCCCAACCACCACTGGCCGCAGCACTTCTCCACCCAGCCGATCCTGCTGGAGTATTTCCGCGGCGTCGCCGATCGCTATGACCTGCGCGGGAAGATCGCCTTCGAGACCGAGGTCGAGACCCTCGACTGGGACGAATCCCTGGCCCTCTGGAAGGTCACGGTGCGCGACAAGGCCGGCGTCCGGCGCGTTATTGAGGCCAATGCCGTGGTCACGGCCGTGGGCCAGCTGAACCGTCCGCGTATGCCCGACATCAAGGGTCGGGACCGGTTCACCGGACCCGCCTTCCACTCCGCCCGCTGGCGCCATGACGTGGACCTGACCGGTAAGCGCGTGGCGGTGATCGGCACCGGGGCAAGCGCCTACCAGTTCGTGCCCGAGATTGCGGGCAAGGTGGGCAGCCTGACTGTCTTCCAGCGCACGCCGCCCTGGGGCCTGCCGGTGCCGCACTATCATGAGGACGTGCCGGACGGCATGAACTGGCTGCTCGAGCACGTGCCCTACTATGACAAGTGGTACCGCTTCTGGATGTTCTGGATGGTCACCGACGGGCTGCTGCCCATGGTCAAGGCCGATCCCGGCTGGAACGGCCCGTCAACCGCGGTGTCCGCGGTAAATCTCGGGTTCCGGGAGATGATCGCCGGCGCCATCGCCGCCCAGGCCCCGAACCGGCCCGATCTGGTCGAGAAGGTCGTCCCCACCTATCCCGTGGGCGGCAAGCGCTCGCTCCTGGACAATGGAGTCTGGATGGCAGCCCTCCAGCGCGACAACGTCTCGCTTGTCACCGAGGCCGTCGCCGAGATCACCGAGACCGGGATCGTCACGGCGGACGGCACGGCCCGGGACTTCGACGTCATCATCTACGGTACCGGCTTCTACGCCTCGAAGTTCCTCGAACCCATGAGGATCCGCGGCCGCGGGGGCGCTGACCTCCATGCGACCTGGGATGGTGATCCCCGCGCCTACCTGGGCATGACCAATCCGGGTTTCCCCAACCTGTTCATGATCTACGGGCCGAACACCAACATCGTCGTCAACGGCTCCATCATCTTTTTCTCCGAGTGTAGCGTCCGCTACATCGTCGGTTGCCTCAAGCTCCTGGCCGAGACCGGTGCCCGGGCCATGGAGCCGAAGCGTGAGGTTCACGACGCCTTCAACGCCAGGGTCGACGCTGCCAACGCTTTGATGGCCTGGGGCGCGCCGCAGGTCTCGAGCTGGTACAAGAACGAGAAGGGCAGGGTGACCCAGAACTGGCCCTTCGCCCTCGTGGACTACTGGCGGGCCACCCTGGCGCCCGATCCCGGGGATTTCGTCATCGAGAAGGCACCGGAACCCGTCGCCTGATCCTCGTATTCTCTCCAGGAGTGCCTTTGTGAAACTTCAGACCCTTATCTGCTCCACCCGACCGAATCGGGTGGGCCCCCATATCGCGCGCTGGTTCCAGGACCTCGCCGAGGGCCACGACGCCTTTGAGGCGACCCTGGTGGATCTGGCGGACTTCAACCTGCCGATCTTCAACGAGCCCTGGCACCCGCGCCTGCGCAACTACCAGTTCGACTACACCAAGGCCTGGTCGGCCAGCGTGGAGTCCGCCGACGCCTACGTCTTCGTCATGCCCGAGTACAATTTCATGCCGCCGCCGGCCTTTGTGAACGCGGTGGACTACCTCTATTCGGAATGGAACGGAAAGCCGGCCGCCTTTGTCAGTTATGGCGGTCAGTCCGGCGGGGTGCGGGCGGTCCAGATGGCCAAGCAGATGCTGACCACGGTCAAGATCATGCCCCTGGTCGAGGGCGTCGCCATCCCGATGGTGGGAGAGCACCTGGACACCGAGAAGGGCTTCATCCCCACCGCCGCGCACGGCCTGGCCGCCAAGGTCACCCTGGACGAACTCGCGCGCTGGAGCCGGGCGCTGAAGGCCATGCGCGAGTCCTGACGAGGGCGTCGCCGTTCCAGACCTGGGGGAGGGGAGAGTGGCGCGAATGACGGGACTCGAACCCGCGACCTCCGGCGTGACAGGCCGGCGCTCTAACCAACTGAGCTACATCCGCACTCGTTCGCGCACCAGCGCGAGGGGCGTCTGATAGGTCCCGCCCGGAATCGTGTCAACTGCCCATGGGGCGTTAGGGCAACGGTAGGGACTCCGGGGTGATCTACCCGGTGCCCGCCTTCCGGGCCGGACTAGGCAATGGGGCAAACCGAGGTTTGAACCCGGCGCAAGGCTGGTCTAGAAGGGCGCGCGACTCCGGCGGGGAATCCATGGACGCCTTTCTTCTCGAGTACCTCCCGATCGTGATCTTCCTGGGGATTTCCTCGGCGATCGGGATCGTCTTCATCCTGGCTTCGGCCATCCTCGCGCCCAAGGCGCCGGATCCGGAGAAACTTTCGACCTACGAGTGCGGTTTCAACGCCTTCGACGATGCCCGGATGAAGTTCGACGTCCGGTTCTACCTGGTCTCGATCCTCTTCATCATCTTCGACCTGGAAGTCGCCTTCCTCTTCCCCTGGGCGGTCTCCCTCATGAACCTGCCACATGAACAGGCCATCTTCGCCTTCTGGTCGATGATGACCTTCCTCGGGATCCTGACCGTCGGCTTCATCTACGAATGGAAGAAGGGGGCCCTGGAATGGGACTGACCGTTCCTGCCGGAGGCGCCGCCCGCTCGGCGGTGGAGGGCTATGATTCCAAGCTCCATGACCCCTATTTCGACGGCGTCTCACAGCAGCTCGCCGACAAGGGCTTCGTGACCGCCGCCGCAGATGACCTCATCACCTGGGCCCGCACCGGCTCGCTGATGTGGATGACCTTTGGCCTTGCCTGCTGCGCCGTGGAGATGATGCACGCCTCCATGCCCCGCTACGACCTCGAGCGCTATGGCTTCGCCCCGCGGGCCAGCCCGCGCCAGTCGGACGTGATGATCGTGGCCGGCACCCTCTGCAACAAGATGGCCCCGGCCCTGCGCAAGGTCTACGACCAGATGCCCGAGCCGCGGTACGTCATCTCCATGGGCTCCTGCGCCAACGGCGGCGGCTACTACTATTTCAGCTACTCCGTGGTCCGCGGCTGCGACCGGATCGTTCCGGTGGACATCTACGTCCCCGGATGCCCTCCCACCGCCGAGGCCCTGGTTTATGGGGTCCTGCAGCTGCAGAAGAAGATCCGTCGCACCGGGACCATCGAAAGATGAGCTGGCCCGTCGCGTCCGATACCCTGCAGGCCCTTGGCGCCGAGGTGGCTGCGGCCGCAGGCGCGGGTGTTTCCGCCACCGTGGATTACGGCGATCTGTGCCTGGCGGCGCCGGCGGCCCGAATCGTTCAGGTTTTGCGTCTCCTCAGGGACCAGTTTGGCTTCCAGCAGCTGACGGACCTGGCCGGCGTCGATCATCCTGACCGGGCCCTGCGCTTTGACGTGGTCTACCAGCTGCTGTCCTTCACCCGGAACGTCCGGCTCCGCGTGAAGGTCCAGACCGACGAGGACACTGCGGTTCCCTCGGTCACCGGCCTGTTTCCCTGCGCAGAATGGTTCGAGCGCGAGTGCTTCGACATGTACGGCGTCTTCTTCTCCGGCCATCCGGACCTGAGGCGCATCCTGACCGACTACGGGTTCCACGGGCATCCGCTCCGCAAGGACTTCCCGATGAGCGGCTATGTCGAGCTGCGTTATGACGACGAGCTCAAGCGCGTGGTCTACGAACCGGTGAAGTCCGTCGAGTTCCGTAACTGGGACTTCATGTCGCCCTGGGAAGGGGCCAGCTACGTCCTGCCGGGCGATGAGAAGGGGGAGGCGCGCTGATGGCCGACGACATCGCCTTGGGCTCGGCCCTTCCGGAAACCCCCGTCCGCAAGTTCAACATCAACTTCGGGCCCCAGCATCCAGCGGCGCACGGGGTGCTGCGCCTGGTACTCGAGCTGGACGGTGAGGTCGTCGAGCGGGTGGACCCGCACATCGGCCTCTTGCACCGCGGCACCGAGAAACTGATGGAGGCGCGGACCTACCTGCAGAACGTGCCCTATTTCGACCGGCTCGATTACGTCGCGCCAATGAACCAGGAGCACGCCTTCTGTCTGGCCATCGAGCGCCTGTCGGGCATCGAGGTCCCGGTGCGGGCCCAGCTGATCCGGGTCCTGTTCTGCGAGATCGGCCGCATCCTGAATCACCTGCTCAACGTGACGACCCAGGCCATGGACGTCGGCGCCCTGACGCCGCCGCTCTGGGGCTTCGAGGAGCGCGAGAAGCTTATGGTGTTCTACGAGCGGGCCTCCGGCGCCCGCCTGCACGCCAACTTCTTCCGTCCCGGTGGGGTCCGCCAGGACCTGCCTGATGCCCTGGTCGACGACATCGAGACCTGGGCCAAGGCGTTCCACAAGCCGCTGGGCGACATCGATCGCCTGATCACCGGCAACCGGATCTTCAAGCAGCGTAACGTCGACATCGGCGTGGTCAGTGCCGAACAGGCCATGGCGAGGGGCTTTTCCGGCGTCATGGTCCGGGGCTCCGGCATCGCCTGGGACCTGCGTCGTAGCCAGCCCTACGAGTGCTATAGCGAGCTGGACTTCGAGATCCCGCTCGGCGTCAATGGCGACTGCTACGACCGCTATCTCTGCCGGATGCAGGAGATGCGCGAGAGCGTGAAGATCATTCTCCAGTGCGTCGAGCGCCTGCGGAAGACGCCGGGCCCAGTCCTGACCGAGGACACCAAGGTCGCCCCGCCCCGCCGGGGCGAGATGAAGCGGTCGATGGAAGCCCTGATCCATCACTTCAAGATCTATACTGAGGGCCTGCACACGCCGGCCGGTGAGATCTACGCCGCCGTCGAGGCCCCGAAGGGTGAGTTCGGCGTCTTCCTCGTCAGCGACGGCAGCAACAAGCCCTACCGCTGCAAGATCCGCGCGCCGGGCTTCGCCCACCTCTCCGCCATGGACTGGCTCTGCAGGGGGCACATGCTGG
>CAIZKE010000291.1 GCA_903933475.1 uncultured Alphaproteobacteria bacterium
GCACGGCGATCCGCTGGAGCTGGCCGACCAGGTCTTCATGTTCAAGCGCACCATCCGCGAGGCGGCGCTGGAGCACGACATCTACGCCACCTTCATGGCCAAGCCGATGGCGGGCGAGCCGGGCAGCGCCATGCACATCCACCAGTCCATCCTGGACGCCGAAGGCCGGCCCCTGTTCTCGGACTGGAAGACGGGGGAGCCCACCCGCGCCTACCTGTCCTTCATCGCCGGTCAGCAGCGCTACCTGCCCGCGATCATGGCCATGCTGGCGCCCTATGTGAATTCCTACCGCCGCATCGCCCGGGGAACGGGGGCGCCGGTCAATACCCAGTGGGGCTACGACAACCGCACCTGCGGCCTGCGGGAGCCGCCCTCCGACCCGGCCAACCGCCGGCTGGAGAACCGGATCCCCTCGTCCGACGCCAATCCCTACCTGGCCATCGCCGCCGTCCTGGCGGCGGGCTGGCTGGGCATGACCCAGGACCTGACCCCCTCGGAGCCGGTGGCCACCGACGCCTCGGCCCTGGGCATCGAGCTGCCGCGCAACCTGCTGGAGGCCCTCGTGCATTTCGAGCAGTGCGCTCCGCTCCGGGAAGTCCTGGGCGAGGTCTTCTGCAGTTCCTACGCCACGGTGAAGCGGGCGGAGTACGAGACCTTCATGCAGACCATCAGCCCCTGGGAGCGCGAGTTCCTCCTGCTGAACGTCTGACTGCGCCATGCGCAATGACGGCCACCCCGAGGGCTCCTGGTATGCCGAGACGGCGGCCATCCGCCTGCCGGCCCTGCCCGCCCCGGAGGGCGAGGTCCGAACTGGCGTCTGCATCATCGGCGCAGGCTTCACCGGACTGGGGGCCGCCCTGGCCCTGGCCCGGGCCGGGGTTCCCTGCCTGGTGCTGGAGGCGGCCCGGGTCGGCTCGGGGGCCTCGGGGCGCAATGGCGGCCAGGCCCATCCCGGCCACCGGC
Source organism: uncultured Alphaproteobacteria bacterium (assembly GCA_903933475.1). GTDB lineage: Bacteria > Pseudomonadota > Alphaproteobacteria > Caulobacterales > Caulobacteraceae > Phenylobacterium. Next base: position 964 of record CAIZKE010000291.1, read on the forward strand.
AGGACCAGGCCTGGCTCGAGGCCCGGGTCGGTGCCGACGAGGCCCTGCGGCTCTGGAAGCTGGCGGAGGCCGGGCGCGCCCACCTGGCCGGCCTGGTCGCCGAGGTTGCGCCCGAGGCCGACTATCGCCCCGGCCTGATCGCCGCCCGCCACCGTCAGGGCGGGGAGGGGCAGGACGCCGCCCACGTGGAGCACATGGCCCGGGTCTACGGCTGCGAGGCCCTCAGCCTGGTGTCCCGCCAGGACCTGGCCCAGGACCTGGGGACTGGGGTCTATCATGGCGGCATCCTCGACCGGGACGGCGGCCACCTGCACCCCCTGAACCTCGCCCTGGGCCTGGCTCGGGCCGTTCTGGCCGCTGGCGGACGGATCTGCGAGGACACGCAGGCCCTGTCCTGGACGCGGCGAGGCGGGGGGATCGAGGTCGCCACCCCCACCGGCCGGATCGTCTGCGACCGCCTGATCCTGACCGGGGACGGCTACCTGAGCCCCATCGCCGGGGCGGCCCGGGACCAGGTCATGCCGATCAACAACTTCGTCCTCGTCACCGAACCCCTGGGCGAGCGGGCCGACCAGATCCTGAGACGCAACGCCGCCGTCGCCGACACCCGCTTCGTCGTGAACTATTTCCGCAAGACCGCCGACGGCCGCCTGCTGTTCGGCGGTGGCGAGACCTACCGCGAGACCTTTCCCGCCGACCTCGCCGGCTATGTCCGGCGCAGTCTCCTGAAGATCTATCCGGACCTGGCGGATGTGCGCATCACCCACGCCTGGGGTGGCTCGGTGGGGGTGACCCTCAACCGCACCCCGCTGGTGGCCTTTCCGGCGACGGGGGTCTCCCTGGCGGCCGGATACTCGGGGCAGGGGGTGCTTCTGGCCCCCTACATTGGTCACCTTCTGGGATGCGAAGCCCAGGGCGACCCGGCTGCCGCCGAGGCCCTGGAGTCCGTGTGCCGCCTGCCCGCCCCGGCCTTTCCCGGCGGCCGATGGCTGCGCCGGTCCCTGACCGTCGCCGGCCTGACCTGGTACGCCCTGCGCGACCGGCTCTGAACCGCCCTCGCCCCCGGCCGCCGGAGTGTGCTAAGGCCCGACCCGACATGACCACCCCGCTCAGCCGAATCCGCAACTTCTCGATCGTGGCCCACATCGACCACGGCAAGTCGACCCTGTCCGACCGCCTCATCCAGGAGACGGGCGCCTTGTCGAAGCGCGAGATGACCGAGCAGGTCCTCGACAACATGGACATCGAGCGCGAGCGGGGCATCACCATCAAGGCCCAGACTGTGCGCCTGGACTACAAGGCCCGGGACGGCGAGACCTATGTCCTCAACCTGATGGACACCCCCGGCCACGTGGACTTCGCCTATGAGGTCAGCCGCAGCCTGGCCGCCTGCGAGGGCTCCATCCTGGTGGTGGACTCCAGCCAGGGGGTCGAGGCCCAGACCCTGGCCAATGTCTACCAGGCCATCGACAACAACCACGAGATCGTGCCGGTCCTGAACAAGATCGACCTGCCCGCCGCCGACCCCGACCGGGTCCGCGAGCAGATCGAGGACGTCATCGGCATCGACGCCTCGGACGCCATCCTGTGCTCGGCCAAGACCGGGCAGGGGATCGCCGACGTGCTCGAGGCGGTGGTGACTCGCCTGCCGCCCCCCAAGGGAGACGCTGACGCGCCCCTCAAGGCCCTGCTGGTGGACGCCTGGTACGACCCCTACCTGGGCGTGGTGGTGCTGGTGCGGGTCGTGGACGGACGCCTGCGCGCCGGCATGAAGGTGCGGATGATCAACGCCGGCGCCGTGCACCAGGTCGACCGGATCGGCGTCTTCCGTCCCAAGCAGACCGAGGTCGACGAGCTGGGCCCTGGCGAGATCGGCTACATCACCGCCCAGATCAAGCAGGTGGCCGACGCCGCCGTGGGCGACACCATCACCGAGGACAAGCGGCAGACCGTCACGCCCCTGCCGGGCTTCCGCGTCGCCCAGTCGGTGGTCTTCTGCGGCCTCTTCCCGGTGGACGCCGCCGACTTCGAGGACCTGCGCGCCGCCATCGGCCGCCTGCGCCTGAACGACGCCAGCTTCACCTACGAGATGGAGACCTCGGCGGCCCTGGGCTTTGGCTTCCGCTGTGGCTTCCTGGGCCTGCTGCACCTGGAGATCATCCAGGA
>CAIZKE010000292.1 GCA_903933475.1 uncultured Alphaproteobacteria bacterium
CCAGTCCCAGCCTGCGGGCGGTCAGGGCCGCGTGCGCCACCAGGACCTCCGGGGACCGGAAGCGGTCGCGGGCCTCGGGCGGCCTGAGCAGGCGCACGGGGCCTTCCCCGGCGAGGGCGGCCTTGGGTCCGGGCAGGACGACGAGGGCGGGCGGAAGATTCACCCTGCAGGACTAGCGCAGGGACGCGTGAAACGGAACCGGAACAGGATCTAGGCTTCGGCGCGCGATAACAGGCGGATGACCAGGACGCCGGCGAGGATCAACGCCATCCCGACCATCGCGGGAAGGTCGAGCTTCTGCCGGAAGCCAATCCAGCCGATGGCTGTGATGGCGAGGATGCCCACCCCGGACCAGATAGCATAGCCGATGCCGAGGGGAATCGTCTTCTGCGCCTGGGCCAGGCAGTAGAAGGAGGCTGCGACGAAGGCGATGGCGGCGGTGCCGGGCACGAGCCGGGTGAACCCATCGGATAGCTTCAGGAGGCTGGTGCTGACGATCTCCGTGACGATGGCCCCCGCCAGCCAGGCGTAGCCGCTCATGGTTTCGGGGCTCCGTCGGAGGCCGGGCGGTCCCGGCCGAAGTTCGGCTCCGCGCTATCCTGGCCTGCGGCGACGATGCCCTGGCGGATGTCGCGGGTGCGGGAGAAGAGCTCGAACAGCTTGTCGCCCTCGCCCCAGCGGATGGACCTCGAGAGGGCTTGCAGGTCCTCGGTGAAGCGGCCCAGGATCTCGAGCACAGCGTCCTTGTTCGCCAGGAAGATGTCCCGCCACATGGTGGGATCCGAGGCGGCGATGCGGGTGAAGTCCCGGAAGCCGCCGGCCGAATACTTCATCACCTCGGCCCGGGTGACCTCCTCCATATCGGCGGCGGTGCCGACGATGTTGTAGGCAATCAGGTGGGGCAGGTGGCTGGTGACCGCCAGGACGAGGTCGTGGTGGGCGGCGTCCATGGTGTCCACCTGCGCGCCGAGGGCGGTCCAGAAATCCGAGAGCCGGCGGGTAGCGTCCGCGTACTCGGGCCGGTCGTCTGCCTGCGGGGTCAGGATCACCCAGCGGCCCTGGAACAGTTCGGCAAAGCCCGCGGCGGGGCCAGACTGCTCGGAGCCCGCGATGGGGTGTCCCGGGATGACGTAGACCGAAGCGGGAACCGCGGCGCGCAGGGCGTCTCCCACGCTGACCTTGACCGAGCCGACGTCGGTGACCGTGGTGCCCGGCTTCAGCGCCGTCGCCGCCGCAATGGCCGCAGGGCCCATGGCCAGGACCGGCACGGCGAAGACCACAAGGTCGGCGTCCGCCACCGCCTCGGCCATGTCGCCGGTGACGAGGTCGGCATAGCCCAGGGCAGTGATCTGCGCCCGGTGCGCCGGGTTGGCTTCGCCGACGGCCACCGAGCCTACGGCACCGGCCGCGCGGGCGGCGCGGATCACCGAGGATCCGATCAGGCCGCAGCCGATCACCGCCATCCGGGGATAGATCAAGGGCAGGTCCCCATGAAGGCCGCCAGGGCGTCCACCACCGCCCGGTTGTGTTCCTCCAGGCCGATGGTGAGGCGCAGGTGGTCGGGCAGGCCATAGCCGCCCACCATCCTCGGGATCAGGCCCCGGGCGCAGAGGAAGGCGTCGGCGTCCGCGGCGGTCCTGCCCGGCGCCTTCGGAAAGCGGGCGAGGACGAAGTTGGCGCTGGACGCGGTCGTCTCCAGCCCCAGCCCGCCCAGTTGCTGCGACAACCAGGGCCGCCAGGTCCGCACAAGTTCCAGGGATCGCGCCTGGAAGTCGTCGTCCGCCAGGGCGGCGATGGCGGCGCGCTGGGCGGGAATCGAGACGTTGAAGGGCAGGCGGATCCGGTCGATGGCGTCGGCCATGTCCTGCGGCATGTAGGCCCAGCCCACCCTCAGGGCGGCCAGGCCGTGCAGCTTGGAGAAGGTCCGCGTCATGATGACGTTGGAGAAGTTGCGGACCAGATCGACCCCGTCCTCGAAGTCCGGATCGTCGGCGAACTCGGCGTAGGCCCCGTCCAGAACCAGGACGACGTCGGCGGGCAGGGCGGCGTGCAGGCGACGGATCTCGGAGCCGCTCACCAGGGTGCCGGTGGGGTTGGCAGGGTTGGCGACCCAGACGATCCGGGTCCGCTCATCCACGCAGGCGAGCAGTTCGTCGACGTCGATGCGCAGGTTGACCTCGGTCGCCATGCGCACCTCACCGCCGGCGGCGCGGGTGGCGATGGCGAAGGCGCCGAACCCATGCTCGCCCTGGACGGC
>CAIZKE010000293.1 GCA_903933475.1 uncultured Alphaproteobacteria bacterium
CGGCGGTCGGGTGGAGACAATTTTCTGGATGGGCAATCACAGCGACGGCATGAGGCAGGAAAAGGCTGACCGCGTGAGGTCAAATATGAAGGTCCTGATCGACCTCAGCCGCAAGGAATGGGGGTCGCAGATCACCTGGGTGATCGGACTGCCAGACGATACTGCGCCCTATGCACCGATTGTCCAACGCGAACTCAGGGCCCTTGCCGCCTCCGAGCCGAGTGTCGCGATCTTCGAGACCGCCGACTACGAAACCCAGGAAGATGGATTGCATTACAGTGCCAAGTCCGTGAAGCGGTTGGGCAACGATTTCTTCGACAGTTGGAAGGCGCTCACTGCAGCGAAGTAGGCAATCGAAGGCTCTGGACCACGGCCATGGCGGAATGACGGACGATCCGGACTTCAACCGCCTCTGGGCCGCGCAGGCGATCTCGGCCTTCGGGGCGCGGATTGCCCGGGAGGGACTGCCCATTGCTGCGGTGACGACCCTGGCGGCCTCGCCTTCCGCCCTGGGCCTTCTCGCCGCCCTGACCGGCCTCGCCTCAATGATCCTCGGCCTATCCGCTGGAGGCTGGGTGGACCGGCGGCCCCGCCGGGGGGTCCTGATCGCCATGAACCTGGTGCGGGCCGCCGCCCTCGCCGTCATTCCCCTGGCGGCCCTGACGGGGGTCCTGAGCCTGCCGATGATCCTGGCGTCGGGAACCGTCATCGCGGGCGCCAGTACCGTCTTCATCATGGCCGAGCATGCCATCCTGCCGGGACTGGTGGCCCCCGACCGGCTGATCACCGCGAACGCCCGCCTGTCGGCAACGGACTCCGTCGCCGAGATCGGCGGCCCGGCCCTGGCCGGCGTCCTCTTCCAGGTCCTGACCGCGCCCCTCGCCGTCGCCGCCACGGCCGGGACCTGGCTGGCCTCCGCCCTCCTCCTGCTGCGGATCCGGGGTGAGCGGCCTATGGAAGCTAGACCCGGGACACCGGCGGAGGGCCTGTCCTTCCTCTCCGGATTCCGGACGACCTGGGCGGACAGGGAGGTCCGCGTCCTCTTCCTGATCCAGATGGCCTGGGGCCTGACCGGCGGGGTCTTCGGAAGCCTTTACGTCCTGTTCGCCCTCCGCACCCTTCAACTGCCGACCGGCCTGCTGGGCCTGGCCATCGCCTGCGGGGGGATTGGCGCCCTGGCCGGGGCGGCGGCGGGGCCGATTGTGGAGCGGCGGCTGGGGGCCGGTCGGACCCTGACCCTGGCCCTCCTGCTCGGCGGCCTGGTCAACCTCGCCATCGGCCTTGCGCCTGCAGGCGTAGAGGGCGGCATGGCCGTGCTGGTCGCCACCCAGTTCCTGGGCGACCTGTTCGGCGTCACCGCCATGATCCTGATGTCGAGCCTGCGGCAGGTGCGGGTCGACGCCGATCACCTGGGCCGGGTGTCGGGCGTCTTCCAGGCTGGAACCGGGGGCATGACCGTGGTCGGCGCCCTGGGCGCGGCCCTGCTGGCGGAGGCGGCAGGCATACGCACGGCCCTTCTGGTCGCCTCCGTCCTCAGCCTCGTCCTGCCCCTGCTCTGCGCCACCAGCCCGCTGGGACGGGCACGACTTCCTTCCCGCGGCTGAAGTCCCACGCTCGAAGGCCGCTGACCCCCTCCGTCGCGCTGCGCGCGCCACCTCCCCCTTGGGGGAGGAATTAGAGAGCGATAATTGCTCCCCATCAGGGGGAGCTGTCGGCGAAGCCGACTGAGGGGGTCAACGGCCTCTCAGCTGACCCCCTCCGTCCCGGGGCCGGGGCCCCGGGCCACCTCCCCCTTGGGGGAGGAATTGAGGTGCGGCGGCTATCCCCCTACCGTGAGAACTTCTGGAACTTGATCCGGTGGGGGATGAGGCTGTCGGCGCCCAGGCGGCGCTTCTTGTCCTCTTCGTAGGCCTCGAAGTTCCCCTCGAACCATTCGACGTGGCTGTCGCCCTCGAAGGCCAGGATGTGGGTGGCGAGGCGGTCAAGGAACCAGCGGTCGTGGCTGATGATCACCGCGCAGCCGGCGAACTCCTCCAGGGCCTCCTCGAGGTTCTGCAGGGTCTCGATGTCCAGGTCGTTGGTGGGCTCGTCGAGGAGGATGACATTGCCGCCGGTAGTCAGGGTCTTGGCCAGGTGGACGCGGTTACGCTCACCGCCCGACAGCTGGCCGACCTTCTTCTGTTGGTCGCCGCCCTTGAAGTTGAACGAGCCCACATAGGCCCGGGTGTTGATCTCGCGCTTGCCGACCGCAAGGACGTCGAGGCCGCCGGAGACCTCCTGCCAGACGGTCTTATTGGCATCCAGGGCATCCCGGCTCTGGTCTACATAGGCCAGCTTCACCGTCTCGCCGAGGCGGAAGGTCCCCTCGTCGGGCTGCTCCTGGCCGGTGATGATCCGGAGCAGGGTCGACTTGCCGGCGCCGTTGGGCCCGATCACGCCGACGATCCCGTTGGGCGGCAGCTTGAAGGACAGGTCCTTGAACAGGACCTTGTCGCCGTAGGACTTCGTCAGATGGGAGGCCTCCAGCACGAGGTTTCCAAGGCGTGGCCCGGGCGGGATCTGGATGGCGGCGAAGCTCTGGGCGTGGCGGGAGCTCTCCTGCTCGGCGACCATGCGGTCGTAGGCGGCAAGGCGGGCCTTGGACTTGGCCTGGCGGGCCTTGGCACCGGACCGGACCCACTCCAGCTCGCGGGTCATGGCGCGCTGGCGAGCCTCGCTCTCGGACTGCTCCTGGACGATACGCTTGGTCTTCTGCTCCAGCCAGCCGGAGTAGTTGCCCTCGTAGGGGATACCCTTTCCGCGGTCGAGCTCCAGGGTCCACTTGGTCACCTGGTCCAGGAAGTAACGGTCGTGGGTCACCAGGATGACGCAACCCGGGAAGGCCTCCAGGTGATGCTGAAGCCAGGCCACGCTCTCGGCGTCGAGGTGGTTGGTGGGCTCGTCCAGCAGCAGCATGTCGGGCTTCGAGAGCAAGAGCCGCGCC
>CAIZKE010000294.1 GCA_903933475.1 uncultured Alphaproteobacteria bacterium
AGGACTGGGGCTTCTCGGACGCCGATATTGACGGACTGAAGGCCGGTGGCGCGCTGAACGGGTAGGTCGGAACCCGATACCCGCCATGAGGGGCGTAGTCTGGCGCAGCCTGCAGAGGCTGTGGGGCCGGGACATGATGCTATTCGCCGGCGGCGTCTCGTTCTTCGTGATGCTGGCGGTCTTTCCCGGGCTCATGCTCCTGGTCGGTCTCTATGGCCTTGTCTCGACCCCCGAGGCAGCGGCACTGCAGGCTGAGCGGATGGCAGGCCTGCTGCCGGCGGGCGCACGGGACCTGCTCTTGGTCGAGCTCAACCGCCTGGTTCAGGCGCCGATACGCACACTTTCCGCGCAGAGCGGGGTCGCCCTCCTCGTGGCGGTTTATGCCGCCCACCGGGGATTTAAGGCCCTGATGGCGGGCCTGTCCTTCGTTCACGACGAGGAGGCGCCGCATGGCCTGGTCCGCTTCAACCTGCTTGCCCTCGGGCTCCTGGTGGCGGCTTTCATCCTCCTGCCCGTGCTTTCAGTGGCCTTCCTCGGCCTGCAGGTCGCAGGTGCCGTCCTTGGCCTTCGTCTCCTTGGGGTCGCGGGTCCCTGGATGACGGCCCTCAGTGGCCTGTTGCTCGCCCTCAGCGTGATCTACCGATACGCCATGTCCAGCCGCCCGGTGCTTTGGAGGGCGTCCCTGGCGGGGGCCGTGGCGGCGGTGATCCTCACCCTGGCGGCGAGTTGGGCGGCCGCCCTCTACGTGCAGTCGAGCCAGGGACTGGGAGCGGCCTACGGCTCGGTGACCGCTGTCGTCATCCTGCTGATCTGGCTGTCCTGGTCAGTTCAGGCGGTCTTCCTGGGCGGTGCCCTGGCCACCGAGGTCGAGCGGCACATCGAGGGCCTTACGCCTCAGGCCTGAGGCCGCCGCACCCGGAAGGTGAGCACGCCTGCGGCTTCCGACGCCTCTAGCAGCTCGGCCCCCGCTTCCCGGACGAAGTGCGGGACATCGATCCGGGCCATGGGGTCATCCGCGATCAACCTGACGACCTGATCCCCGGCGGCCTCCAGGGCCCGCCGGAGCCGAAGCGTGGGGACGGGGCATTGATGCCCCCGGGCATCCACCAGCACCTCGTCGCCCCCCTCCGTCATGGGCGAGGCGCGAAGATATCCCCGAGCCGGTCCGGCGCACCGGGGATACGCTCGAGCCGGGGATAGCGGAGGCCGCCTGTCCAGGGCACCGAGACCGTCCGGAACCGGTCCCCGGACTTGACCAGAAGTTCAACACGCCCGGTGGACTTGGCCTCGGTCACGGCTGTCTTCAGGACATCTGCGGACCAGGTGCGACCATTGACCGCGACCAGGCGATTGCCCGTGGCCAGGCCCGCCCGGAAAGCGGGACCGTTCCAGAGGACGTTAGCCAGGTCTCCATCGCGATTGATCACAAGCCCAAGGGAATAGGTCAGGTCGGTGATCTTGCGGTCGGCCTCCTCGGCCGTGAAGTAGGAGGTGGCCTTATCGGTGTAGACCAGCCTCCAGCCGCCTCGGGCGAGCCCATCGAGGGGGGGCGGGGTCCCAGCGTCCTCGATGCGGGCCCGCAGGAAGCCCGACCAGTCCATGGGAACAAGGCGGTTGAGGGCGACGACAACGTCGTCGAACCGGTAGGTCAGGACGCCCCAGTCCCCATCATTCACGCCGAAGAAGCTTCGCGCGAAGTCATCCAGGGACATCTTGCCCCCGCTCTTCTCCCGCAGAAGGGTATCGACGTCGAGCCAGACCAGCTGGCCCTCGGAGTAGTAGTCCTCAGACCTTTGCCAGCTGCCCCAGGGAAGGGGGCGCCTTTGGGCGATGATCGGATCGTTGGTCGTGTCGGCCACGGACCGCCAGGTCCGACCGATCCGGTTCTGGTAGACCGCCGCGGTGATGGCCAGGGCGTCCAGGGAGTCCTGGCGGCTGACCAACCCGGATCTCGCGGCGAGGACATGCCCCCAATACTGGGTCTGACCCTCGTAGACCCACAGCAGGCTGTCCCGCATGGGCGTGTTGAAGGTGGGCGTCCAGAGGTCGGCGGGGCGTCGGTACTTGCCGTTCCAGGAATGGGTGTATTCGTGGGGGAGTAGGTCGCGCTCAGGGGCAGACTTGTCCCAGCCCGTAAAATAAGACGGCGAGACTGCGTTCTCGCTGGACCTGTGATGTTCAAGGCCAATGCCGCCCATCTCGTCGGTCAGGGCCAGCAGGAACTCGTAGCGGTCAAAATGCCGGGCGCCGTAGAGCCGGTCCGCCTGGACGACCAGGTTCCGGTGAATCTTCAGTTGCTCGTCCGTCATCTCGAGGCTGGCAGGCTCGTCAGCGACCAGGTTCAGGATGACCGGGGACCGACCGCCTGGATCGAGGTCCACCCGCTTGTACCAACGGCCGGCGAACATGGGGGAGTCCACCAGGGTCTCGAAGCTGACGGGCTTGAAGGTCACCAGACCGTCCCGGTTCGAGGCGGTGTCGAGGGCGACGCCGTAGCTCCAGTCGGCCGGGAGGCGGATACTGGCCTCGATGGGGATCCTGCGGGTGAACCAGCCGGCCGGGTAGAGGGCCATGCTGTTCCACTGCACGTTCATCATGGCCGGGGTCATCACCATCCGGCCCTGGCCGGTAGCGTTGGCGGAAACAAACTGGAACTCGACCTCGAGGGACTGGGCTCCGGCGGGGGGGTCGACATGGAAGGCGGCGATCTCGACAGGGTCCCGCCGCCAGGCCAGCTTGCGGCCGTTTGCGGTGATGACCAGCCCGGTGAAGTGCTCGACCTGGGCCGAGGGCGCGTGCTTTCCGGGCAACCAGCGGGGATAGAGCAGGGTGACCGGCCCCGGCCCCACTATGGGAATGGACTGCTTCACCCGGAAAATCCGGCGCTCAAGGTCTGTGGCATCAACCTGAAGCTTCAGGGTTCCCGGGAAGGCCTCGTCCCTCGGCGCCGCAAGGGGCGGCGGCAGGGGTTCCGGCTGGGGTTCCGAACGCTGCCCCGGCGCGGCGAAGGCGGAGGAGGCGATGAGAAGCAGGGCCAGGACTGCGCCTGGCCCCTCAAGATGTTGCTTCATGTCAGCCCGCGTCCGAAAGCTTCAGGGTGTCCCTCAGCTCGCGCTTGAGGAACTTGCCACTGGCATTCCGGGGCAGGGCGTCCTCCTGGATCCAGATGTACCTGGGAGTCTTGTGCTTGGCGGCGATCGTCGCGCAGTGCGCACGCAGTTCGTCCGGGGTGACGGAGTGTCCGGGTCGAAGGACCAGGGCGACCCCGACCTCCTCGCCCAGACGCTCGTCCGGCACGCCGAAGACAGAGCACTCGGCCACGGCGGGATGTCGGTAGAGGTTGGCCTCCACCTCGGCGCAGTAGATGTTCTCACCGCCCCGCAGCACCATGTCCTTCTTCCGGTCCACGATGTAGATGAAGCCGTCCTCGTCCATGCGGGCGATATCGCCCGTATGCAGCCAGCCGTCCGTGATGGTTTCGGCTGTCGCCTCGGGACGGTTGATGTAGCCCTTGATCACCGGCGAACCGCGGACCCAGAGCTCGCCCACCTGGCCCGGGGCCACAGTGTTTCCGTCATCGTCCACGCACCGGGCCTCGAAGGCCGGCATGGCCGGGCCGGCGCTGTCGGGACGGTCCACGAAGAAGTCCGCCGCGATGGCCGTGATGATGCCGCAGGTCTCGGTCATGCCGTAGCCAGTATTCGGCCGGGCGGTCTTCACCTGGGAGTCGATCTTCTGGACCAGGTCGGGGGGCACCTGGGCGCCGCCGCCACCGAGGCTCAGGAGGCTCGAGGTGTCGCGCGTTGCAAAGTCCGGGTGGGTAATGACTTCCCGGGCCATGGTGGGCACGCCGCTCATGGAGGTGACCTTCTCGGCCTCGATGATCCGCAGGGCCTCTCCAGCGTCCCACTTGTGCATCAGCACCATGGTGCCGCCCGCCGCCGTCGTTGCGTAGGCGCCGCAGTTGTTGGCGGTGACGTGGAAGAGTGGCGTGGTCAGCAGGGCGACGGGAACCGGCACCGGCGCATTTGGGTCTGGAACCACCCCCGTGCCGCGCTGGGTCGCCAGGGCCTGGGCCTGACCTGAGAACATCATGTTGAAGAGGTTGGCGACGCAGCCCCGATGGGTCAGCTGGGCACCTTTCGGAAAGCCAGTTGTGCCGGAGGTGTAGAAGATGCAGGCGTCGTCATCCGGATCGATTTCCGCCGCAGCCAGGTCGCCGCCGGTAGCGACGACATCCGACCAGGGAAC
>CAIZKE010000295.1 GCA_903933475.1 uncultured Alphaproteobacteria bacterium
GGCCCCCTGCATGTCTGCGCCGACGATCTGGTGCGCCCACCACTGGTGGGCCATCTCATGGGCCGTGACATAGGTGGCGTAGTCGATCTTGTCGGTCCTGTCCGGGTCGGCGGTGAAGCCTATGGCCTCGGAATAGGGAATGGTGTTGGCGAAGGCCTGGGCGAAGCCGGCATAGCCCGGGAACTCCAGGATCCGGGCCTGCCGGAACTGGTAGGGGCTGAAGTTGGCCTGAAAGTAGTCCAGGCTCCGCTTCATGGCGGCCATCATGCGCTCGACGTTCCAGGTGTGACCGGGGTGGTGGTAGACCGCGAGGTCGACGCCCTTGTAGGTCTCACGGCGGATGGCGTAGCGGGCGGACTGGACCGAGAAGAAGTTCAGGACCGGGGCGTCGGTGCGGAAGCGCACCGTCCGGCGTCCGTTCGCTGTGGTGTCGGAGACCAGATAGCCGGGGGCGACCGGCGTCTGGTCGGCGGCGGTGGAGACCGTGATGTCCGCCTTCACCCAGTCGGCGTTGCCAACATAGTTGCGGGCCCGGGCGCTTTCGTCCTCCAGCCTGGCGGGGCGAAGCTCGGGAGGCAGGTCATACTTGCGCCGCCGGGTCCGGTCCTGGAGCAGGCCCGACCGGGACATGCCCAGGACTGGCGCGAACTCGTCATTGGAGACGAAGGTCCCGTTGTCCACCAGTCGGGTGGTATTCCCCGAGTTCTTGAAGCCCTTCTGGGCGAGGCGGGATGAGAACTCGAGACGGGCGGTCCCGTCCGGCACCAGAGGTGTCGCGAGGTGCAGGATCCGGTAGTTGAACCGCTCGAAGACCTCCGTTCGGGCAGGCCGCGAAAGGGAAAGGCGCTCGACCTGCACGTCGCGGTCGAACCGGACATGGATCTCGGAGAGGGGCGCACCGGTCCTGTTGACGAGGTCATAGCTCCCCGTCACCGCCAGTTTCGGGGCGTGCGGGTCGAGGTCCAGCACCAGGGTGACGTCCGTAACGTTGGGCTGGGGCAGGCGCTCGTACTTCAGGAAGCCTTTCTCGTAGTCGGCCAGAAAGACCTCGCCTTCCTTCTGCGTCCGGTAGGGGTTCCAGACATTGGTATTCAGGAAGATGAAGCCTCCCAGGCCGGCGAAGACCAGGAGGGCACCCGCGGCGGCCAGTCCCGTCCGGCCCTTCAGCCGGTGGCCGAGGCGCGCCAACCGGGCCTTGACGCCGTCCCGGGCGCCCCGGGCCCAGAGCCCCTGGGTCAGGACCAGAAGGAAGATGGCGAAAGCCGTCCAGTAGGCGCGGAACCAGGCCGCGAAGCCGGCATAGTCGCCCTGGCCGTTCATGTCCGAGAGGGGAACCGACGGGCGGTCGCCATAGCTGTAGAGTTTGTGCTCGAAGCCGGCGCTGGACAGGCTCAACTGCAGCACCAGGAAGACAACCATCAGGGCCCAGCCCACGAACTTGTTGGGCGCCAGGGTCTGCAGGAAGATGGCCAGAACCGCGATCAGGGCCCAGTCGGCGAGGGTCGGCAGCACATACCAGCCAATGTACTGGCCCCAGTCCGGATGCGGAAAGCCCAGCAGGACCTGGGCGAGCGCGGCGGCCAGGGCGCTCACGAGGAGCATGGCGCCGAGCACCATGATGAGCCCAAGGACCTTTGGGACCAGGAAGGTCCAGTCCGGGGCGGCGGTAGAGTCGACGATGTCGGCAAAGCGCCGCTCGCGATCGCGCCAGACAAGTTCGCCAGCGTAGTAGATGGCCACCAGGACGACGACGAAACTGAAGGCGCCCTGCAGCATTTCGATCATGCGCAGGGTGGTGGGCAGGAGGGCGGACCCGTTCTGCTCCAGGCCCAGGAAGACGCCGCCCAGGGCATTGACGAGCCCCAGCACGATGAGAATGCCAAAGGCTGGGCTGTGAAAGATCTGGCCGGCCTCAAAGCGGGCCCGGTGAAGGGCCTGAACCCCCTGGGCCAGCAGCCCCTGCTGCGGCGTCGCGACCCGCGTCGCGGTCGCCGGGGGGGTGGGGCGGGGTGCAGACAAGGGCACCTCGGCGGCATTCCGCCGGGCCTTTGCCGGGCCACTTCGCCGGGTCTCGAAGCGGAATACCAGGCAGGCGCCAGCCAGGGCGACCAGCCCCAGGGCGGTCCACAGCAGCCGGTTGGCGAGAAGCACCCCGGCCAGCTGGGGGAGCCGGGAGTTGGACTCGAAGGTTGTGTCGTAACGGGTTGCCTCACCC
>CAIZKE010000296.1 GCA_903933475.1 uncultured Alphaproteobacteria bacterium
ACGAAGACCGAATCTCGTGGCGGCAGCGGTTTCGCTCCAGTAACTGGCGTGGGCCTCGGCCCGCCTGATCCAGGGCGCCGCGAGACGCTTCTTTCCCTGGCGGCGGAAGATTACCCGGGGGGAGGTGACGGCCGCCTTGCGGCAGATGAATCTGCCGCCTTCCTGCGCGGAGTCGCCGAAAACTTCGCCGCGCGCTACGGAAGCTCTCCCATCAGAATGGTTGTTGTGAAGCGCCTCCTCAACGTTCCGATCGAAGTCAAAGCCGCCGAGGACATTGCTTTCAGGCTTCGAGACCTCGCCCAAGCTCGGATGGTGGCGGATGAGCTCGGCCTCCCCGCCTTGCCCGCTACAGCCAGCTCGCAGCAAAAGAAGGAATTCGTCATCGAAGTAAGGTCCAAGATTCTTCTGCTGTTCAGCTCCGAGGTGCCGTCGTCGCCCCTCGAGCCTTTCAAGTCGCCAAGGGGGCAAGCCCACGCCTCGCCTGATGGGTCGGCAGCGAAGCCCATCGTGATCGAGAGCGAGGGCGGAGGCCCAAACCTGCATCGGAGCCGGGTGGAGAACGAAGTCCGAGATATTTCGGCCAGGCTCGAGCTCTCCCGTAGCGTGCAAGCGCGCCTCACGGCCGGGCACATGCGCTATCGGGCTACAATCGCAAAGCTTCGATTGCTGTCACCACGCAGTCTCCCGGGCAAGTTTGCTGACGTCAAGAACCTCCCCGTCCCAATCCTCATGGAGATCGACTCTGCCCTCCGCCGCCAGTCTCTTTTGCTCGAGTACGCAAAGAAAGCGGTGGCGCTCTCGAGTGCCTCTGCCGGGGGCTTAATGGCGCGCCGGGCCGCCGTTGTCCTCGACAAGCCTGACGCGTACTTCTCGCGCATGCTTCCTTCGCTCATTGACGGCGGCAGCGGTCTCGGCAACCTCTCGGTGCTCGAACGGGTGCATGGGCTCTTCCCGATGGAGTCATGGGCGGTACTTGCGGCTCTCGCCGAGTATACGGGTTCACCGAACATGACCGTGGAAGAGCTTTATGGGGCGGCTGAAAGCACTACCTTTGTGGATGCCACTGGTCAGCCCTGCGTGTCCAAGGATTACCTTCGAGTATTTGAGCTTCTTTCAAAGGTTGACGGCGAAGAGGCGACCTTCAATGTGGAGAAGGTTTGCAACAGCCTCTTGCGGGCCGTCGAGCAAGTCGGCCTGGGCTCGGTGCCAGAGTGGAATGCCCTCTGGAAGGCGGCGCTGACAAAGAGCCTGCGCTGGAAGGCGGCTGGAGGCGTGACTCGCCCCTCCCTCGACGATATCATGGACATGTTAGGCGACTATTCGCTGTCCAAGGTTACTACCCAGCAGATCAAGTCAGTGTATGCCCCTGCGCGAGTGGGCCTGTACAGCGTCGCCGCGGTGGTGGTCGATGGCGAGCCCCTGCACCTGCTGCCCCCGGCGGAGCCTGTGCTGGTCGCATGGACGCCATTGAGTTCGACTACTACGACGTGTACAACATGTCGCAAGTTGACAAGCCGGCCCCCGGCAGGTTATGCCTCACG
>CAIZKE010000297.1 GCA_903933475.1 uncultured Alphaproteobacteria bacterium
ACGAAGACCACGCCGGGGCGGTCCATGCGGGCCTTGAGGTCCGCCGCCCAACGGGCGTTGCGGTCGGTCAGGAGGATGCGGGCGGTCTCGGGGGTTTCCTTCATCTCTTCGTTCATGAGCCGCCCGGTCTCTTCCGGCTCACCCCGGGCCCAGTGGTCGATCATCTCCGACAACAGCGCCAGGCCCTCCTCGCGGTGGTAGGCGATGTCGCGGATGCCGGCCAGCTGCTCAGCCTCGGGGGTGGAGTCGAGCATGGTGAACTGCTGCTCCGGGGTCTCGAAGGCGGTGATGGCCTTGCCGGACTTCCGGGCCGCCTGGGTCAGGACCTCCTCGGCGCCGGACTTCGGATCCATGCCGGCCTTCATGTACTGCACGACGGACGCCTGGACGGTGATGAACCAGGGCTCGAGGGGTTCAAGTTGGGCGGTGGGCAGACCGAGCTCCGTCAGTGCCCGGACATAGGCCGCATGGTCTTCCGGCGACAGCCTCTGGGACATGGTGCGGCCCTTGGGGTCCACGGCCAGCTTCAGGATGAGGGGGCCGAGGCTGGCCGGATCCTCCACCGGCAGGAGTTCCATCCTCAACTCGTCGGAGGCCTTGAAGGCATCGGCCACCCCATCATCGAACCAGGCCAGGTCCTTGGGCAGGAAGTGCACGGTCCCGAAGAGATAGATCGTGGTGTCGGCGTCGCGCACCACCCACAGGGCGGGGTCGGCGTCGCGGGGGGCGGCGAGGGCTGGCGCGGCGGCGAGGCCCAGGGCGGCGGCGAGTGCGGCGAGGCGGCGGAACATCGGGGGTCTCCAGAAGGAAGGGGGAAGGGTTAGCCCAGCCGGCGGCGCAGCTTCAGCGCGCCGTAGGCCAGGAGGGTGACGACAACGGTCGCAGCCATCACGCCGGGGACATTGGGAGCGGGCGCAAATCCTCGGCTGGCTGCAGCTATCCATCCGGCGCCGATGACGATGTGGGCGTTCAACCCCGCGAATCCCGCCCAGAGGTTGTCCATGACCTCGACCTCGTCGACGCCGCGCATGAACCATACGTTCACCGCGACCACGCCGGCGGCCAGCGCCGCGAGGATCAGCCAGAAGACGAGCGGGGAGAGTTGCAGGGTGCCGGAACCCTCGGCCAGGCCGAAGCCCGCGCCGGCGATGAAGCCGAAGCCAAGCGCCCCGATCCAGATGTTGCGGATCCGGCGGCTGCGCTGACGGAGACGGGCCTCGCCGGAGAGGGCGGTGGAGTTCGGTTCAGGGGAGGTCATGTTGTCGTCCTTTGGAAGGGGTTCAGGCCCCGTCGCCATCGAAGACCTGCTCGATGGAGAGGTCGAAGGCGCGGGCGATGCGGAAGGCGAGGCTGAGGGAGGGGTCGTGCTTGCCGGTCTCGATGGCGTTGACCGCTTGGCGGGACACGTCGATACGCCCCGCCAGCTCGGCCTGGCTCCAGCCCTTCTCGGCCCTCAGGAGTCTCAGTCGGTTGTTCATGGGATCCCGTTTTTTGTCAGGTTACCATGACACAATGTCACCTCGACCTGACTATGTCAAGTCAACCTGACATCTCGCTCTAATGTGGCTTGTAGCGATCACTGCATCAGCCTGACTCCGCCTCAGCGGCGGTCGGCCAGCCAGCTGCGGATAGTGCGGTTCACGAGGGCTTCGGCGTCGTGCTGCACGAAGTGGTCGGCGTCGGGGATCATCAGGAGGGTGGTGTCCCGGGCCATATGGTCCCAGGTCCCGGCGTGGCCGGCAGCGGACAGGGCCTTGTCCTTCATGCCGTGAATGACCAGCACCGGCGCCTGAACGGGCGGCAGGGCCGCAGCCGCGATCGGGGCCGCCGCGCCCGCGCTCGAGGGATAGTTCGCCCGATAGTAGTTGAGCATCCCCGCAAGGCTCGAGCGCCGGAAGGCCTCGATGTAGCCGGCGCGTTCCGCCGGGTCCTTTACCCAGCCGGCCAGGCCTTCGGCGGTGAGATACTTCTCGAAACCCGGGGTCTGGAAATTCCGGGCGTACTGGCTGTTCTTCTGCTGCTCTGCGTTGCCCGCCATCTCGCGGCCGAAGCCGGAGGGGTGGGGGACGCTCAGGATGACCAGCCGGTTGACCAGTTCGGGCCGCTGGATGGCCACCTGCCAGGCG
>CAIZKE010000298.1 GCA_903933475.1 uncultured Alphaproteobacteria bacterium
CGAACGCGGGGCCAAGCGCGCGGCGGCGGCGGGCAACCGCCCTCCGGTTCCCGCCCGGGCCGAGCTTCAGGACGCCTGATCGACGCGGAGGCGGCCTTCGGCCAGGTCGATGAGGGTCCGGGTCATGACCTCGGGCTCCAGGGCGGTGATGCGCTGTTCGAGGGTCTCCGCCGTATCCCCGGCTACCACCGGCACGGACCAGCGGCCGAGGACCCGTCCGTGGTCGTATTCGCCGTCGACGAGGTGGATGGTGACCGCGCTGGCGGGGACCTGGGCGGCGATGACGGCCTCGTGGACCCGGCGGCCGTACATCCCCTCCCCTCCGAAGGCGGGCAGGGGCCCCGGATGGATGTTGAGGATACGGTCCGGAAACCGGGCCAGGACGGCAGGGCCGATGCGCCTCAGATAGCCGGACAGGACCACCCAGTCGGCGCCGGAGGCGGCCAGGGCTTCGGCGAGTTGGCGGTCGGCGGCGTCTGGATCGGCGGCGGTATTGATGACCTCGTGCGCTATGCCCCGCTCGCGGGCGAAGTCCAGGGCCGGTGCCTTGGCGGAATTGCTGACCAGGAGGACGATGTCGGCGGCCAGCCGCCCTGCCCCCGCCGCCTCCACCGCCGCGCGAAAGGCTGAGCCATTTCGGGAGGCGAGGAAGGCGAGCTTCAGGCGCGGGGTCACGCCCCCTCCCCCAGCTGGTGCTCGAAGCGCAGGCCATCGAAGGCCGCCTCGACGCCGGGCGGCAGGCGGGCGCTGAGGGCGGTGAAGTCGAGGTCGATGTGCATGTTGGTGAGGATCGTCCGCCGGGGCTTGAGGCGCGCTACCCATTCCAGGGTCAGGTCGACATGGGCGTGGGTCGGGTGCGGGCGCCAGCGCAGGGCATCGACGATCCAGGTGTCGAGGCCGGCCAGGGCTTCGAAGGCCTCCTCCGGCAGGCCGACCACGTCGCTGGAATAGGCCACGTCGCCGAACCGGTAGCCGACGGAGCGCAGGCCGCCGTGGTCCTGGTCGAAGGTGACGACGGGGATGGCGCCGGAAGGGCCGTCCGCCGCCCAGTCCTGGCCATGGGGCGGGATCAGCACAGGGTCGGCGATGCCGGGATAGCCGCCTTCCCCCTCGAAGATATAGCCGAAGCGGCGGCCCATGGAGGTGAAGGTGGCGGCGTCCATGTGGCAGGGAATGCGTGCCCTCTGGCGGATGAAGAAGGCGCGGATATCGTCGATGCCGTGGGTCTGGTCGGCGTGGTCGTGGGTTAGCAGCAAGGCGTCGAGGCGCCGGGCGCCGGCCTGGGCCGTCTGCCAGCGCAGGTCGGGCGAGGCGTCCACCAGGACGGTGGTGGCCTGGGCTGGGTCGGGGGCGGTCCGCCGGACCAGCATGGAGCAGCGGGTGCGGAAGTTGCGGGGGTCGGCCGGGTCGCACTCGCCCCAGTCGCCGTCGGCCCTCGGCACCCCGCCCGAGGAACCGCAGCCGAGGATGGTGAACTCCAGGGTCCCGCTCATGGCCGGGGGATCCGGTCGAAGAGGGCGAAGAAGGCGTCCTCGCAGCGCGCCTCGGCCTCTTCCGGGCTCCAGCCGCGCACCGTGGCCAGGCCGGACAGGACGGCGGGAAGGAAGGCGGGCTCGTTGCGGCGACCGCGGTGCGGGACCGGGGCGAGGTAGGGGCAGTCGGTCTCCACGATGATGCGGTCGGCGGGCATGTCGCGGATCACCGCCCGGACGTCCTCGGCGGCCTTGAAGGTGGCGATGCCGGAGACCGAGAACCAGGCGCCCAGGGCCGCCGCCCGGCGGGCCAGCTCCGCCCCCGAGGTGTAGCAGTGCAGCAGCATGCGGAAGGGCGCCCGGGCATGGGCCGCCTCCAGCATCTGGGTCATCAGGTCATCGGCCTCGCGGGTGTGGACCACCAGGGGCAGGCCGCTCTCCTGCGCCGCCGCAATGTGGGCAGCGAAGACCCGGGCCTGGATGTCCCGGGGCGACAGGTCATAGTGGAAGTCGAGTCCGGTCTCGCCGATGCCCACCACCTTAGGGTCGTCGGCCAGGTCCAGGAGGGTGCGGGGCGACAGGTCCGGGACGTCCTTGGCCTCGTGCGGGTGGACGCCCACCGTGCACCAGATGTCGGGCGCCTGGGCGATGGCGCGGTTCGCCGGGAAGGTCGTGAGCCGGTCCGAGATGTTGACCATCAGGGCCACGCCGGCGGCCCGGGCGCGGTCCATCACCTCCTGCCGGTCGGCGTCGAACTGGGGGGCGTGCAGGTTGACGTGGCTATCGATCAGCATGGCGCTCAGGTCAGGGTCAGGTACGGGCGGCGGCGCGCAGGTCGGCCAGGGCCGTGAACAGGGCGTCCCCGCGGTCGAGGTTGAGGGCCTCCACCTCCCGGGGCAGGCGGTCGAGGACGGACCAGGCCTCGGCCAGGGCGTCCAGCCCGCCAATGCCTTCGGCGGCGCGGCGGGTGACGAGGTCGTGCAGCCGGGCTGTCAGGCGTTCGGTCAGCAGGGCGAAGCGCCGGGCGCCCTCCCCGCCCCGGAACTGGTCGCTGAGATGCAGGGCCAGGGTGCGGTCGAGGTCGGGCAGGCCCTGGATCAGGGTCCGGGCGGCGTCGTCCATCTCGATCGCCCCTTCGGCGTACAGGCTCCAGGCCCGGCCCGGCGCGCCGCCGGACATGCGGGCCAGGCGCAGGGCGGTTTCGGCATCCGCGCCGGTCCGTCCCGTGATGAAGGCGGCCACCTGGGCCTCCGGGGCCGGGGCCAGCTTGAGGGTCCGGCAGCGGGAGCGGATCGTCCGTAACAGGCGCCCCGGAGCATGGCAGACCAGCAGCAGGACGCCTCGGGCCGGCGGCTCCTCCAGGGTCTTGAGCAGGGCATTGGCGGCGTTGCGGTTCAGGTCGTCGGCGGCGTCGACGATGGCCACCCGGTAGGGCGAGGCGGCGGGTGACATGGAGAAGAAGGTGTTCAGCCGCCGGACCTCATCCACAACGATCTCGCGTCGGACCTTGCCGTCGGAGTCCGTCCGGTCCAGCAGCATGAAGTCGGGATGAGCACCCTGGGACACCAGCCGCGAGACCGGGTCCTGTGGCGCTGCGCCCAGCCGTCCCCGGTCCGGGTCCGGCGCAGCACCCAGGAGGTGCCGGGCGATGCGGAAGGCCAGGGTCGCCTTGCCCAGGCCCTCGGGACCCGAGATCAGCCAGGCGTGATGCAGGCGCCCTCGCGACTGGGCGGATTCGAACTCGGCCTCTGCGGCATCCTGCCCGAGGAGGTCGAAGACATCCCGCGGATGCGGCGGCGCCTCGCTCATGCCCCGCGGTCTCCCAGGTCCCTGCCAAGTCCCAGGACTGGGCCGGCGGCCCCCAGGACACGGGCCTCGACGGCGTCGGGATCGCCGCTGGCGTCGACGATCCGGCAACGGTCCGGCTCGGCGGCGGCGATGGCCAGGAACCCGGCCCGTAGGCGGCGGTGGAAGTCCAGGCCCTTGGACTCAAAGCGCGCCTCGGCGTCCGGGCGGCCCAGGGCGCGGGCGAGGCCCAGCTCGGGATCGAGGTCGAAGACCAGGGTCAGGGCCGGTCGGACATCTTCGAGAATAAAGTGCTCCAGGGCCGAGATAAGGCCGGGATCGGCACCCCCGGCCGCGCCCTGATAGGCCCGGGTGGAGTCGGCATAGCGGTCGCACAGCACCACGGCACCCCGCTGCAAGGCGGGCTGCAGGGTGCGCTCGATATGGTCCCGGCGGGAGGCGTACATCAGCAGGGTCTCGGTGACCGGGCTCCAGCGGTCAGCCGACCCGTTCAGGACCAGGTTGCGGATGGCCTCTGCGCCCGGCGAGCCGCCGGGCTCCCGGGTCACCACCACCTCCCGGCCGGCGGCCTGCAGGCGCGCGGCCAGGCGCCGGACCTGGGTGGACTTGCCCACGCCCTCGCCGCCTTCAAAGGTGATGAAGAGACCGCCGCTCATGGGGCCTGAATGGCCCCTGCGAGGCGCGCCGTCCAGTGCCCAGGCCGCCCTGCCTGCCCCCTCAGGACCCCTCACCCCGCTCGTAGCGCCAGAGGGCGTCGCGGTCCGCCGAGAACCTGCGCGCCGCCACGTAGAAGGCGGGAACCGCCAGCAGGGAGGCGGCGGTCATGACCAGCATCATGTCGGTGATGGGCCGGGCCCGTCCCGCCGCGGCGAAGGCGTCGACCATGAAGCCGCCGATGGTGGTCGAGACCCCCAGGCCCAGGACGTTGACGCCCAGGATGAACAGGGCGACGGCCGAGGCCCGGACCTTGGCGGGCGCCAGCTCCTGAATGGTGGAGTAGGCCCCGCCGTACATGGCCGCCAGCTGGAAGATGCCCGAGCCAATGCCCAGCCAGAAGATCAGACCGTCATGGTCGGTCAGCCGGTAGAGAAACTGCAGGGGGGTCATGGCGATCAGGATCACCACGATCAGCATGGAGCGGCCCTGCCCGGTCTTCTTCAGCCACCAGTCGCCCAGGGCACCGCCAATGATGTTTCCGGCCACGCCGACGGTGGCGTACATCAGGGCGACCTTGAGGAAGAGCGGGCCCGTCTCGAGCTTCAGCTCCTCCTTCCACCAGATCGTGTCGAACTGGGCCGCACCCACGGCCAGGTGCACGCCGATGCCGCCCAGGATGGTCAGGAGCAGGGCGGGTGAGCGCTTCAGCGCCGCCATGAGCTCGGGCAACAGGGACAACATCCCGCTTACTGCCTTCAGGGCACCTTGCCCGGCGTGCGGCGACGGCGGCCGGGTCTCGCGGAAGGTGGCCAGCCATAGGGCGAGGATGAGGCCCAGGGCTCCGATCAGCAGGAAGCAGTTTCGCCAGCCGATGACGGGTCCGAGGGAGGCCGCCACGAGGTAGGCCAGCCCCGAGCCGAGGGGCACGCCCGCGTAGTACAAGCCCGAGGCAAAGCCCAGCTGGCGGGAGGGGAACCTGTCGGCGATCATGGACAGGGCGGTGGGCGTCAGGGTGGACTCCCCCACCCCGATCAGGACGCGCGGGACGGCCAGGGAGGCAAAGCCCTTGGCCAGGCCTGAGGCGGCGGTCAGCAGGCTCCAGAGCCCCACGCCGAAGGCCGCAAAGCGCGGCCGGTGCACGGCGTCCGCCATCAGGCCCATGAATGGGCTGAGGATCCCGTAGAGAAGGGTGAACATGATCCCCGTGAGTAGGCCGAACTGGCCATTCGACAGGCCGAGGTCCTTCTTGATCTCGGGGCCGAAGGTCGGCAGCAGCTGCCGGTCCAGGATGTTCAGGACGTTCAGCACCATCATGAAGACCAGGAAGGCGTAGGCACCCCGGGTCGCCGTCTCCACGCCATTGCCAGCCGCGCCGCCGGTCTCTGCGCCAGGTCCCATTCGATCTCCTCCCCGGAGTGTGTTTTCTGACAGACAGATTGGACGGCGGAGGGCCGAAGTGTCCAGCACCCATCTCGCCCTTCTGGCGGGCTGCGAATCCCCCTGCTATAGCCGCCCCTCCGGAAGGGTGGCCGAGTGGTTTAAGGCAGCGGTCTTGAAAACCGCCGTGGGTGAAAGCTCACCGTGGGTTCGAATCCCACCCCTTCCGCCAGGCCCCAACGCGGTCGGAGGTCGAGGCGTCTGGTCCTGCCGCTACCCTGGCTCGCCTGCATTCCCTATTGTCCGCAACTGGCCATATGCCTTGCCCTCGCCTGGAACCCCAGAGAGCTGAAGGTCTTGCTAGTTATGACTGGGCCGAGTGCCAGGCTCTCTCCACCCACAGGCCGAAGGTCCAATCCAGATACTGCTGGGCCAGCCCTGGACCGGCGCTGCATTCCGGCACGTCGCCTTGCGATTGCAAGACACCGCCCCCATGTCCGGCTTCGCATGCCGGGCTATCCTGCCGGCATTGCATGCCCCTCCGGGCTAAGGACACATCATGACATCTGCCAAGCCGCATTCTCGCCGCCAGTCTTTGAAGGCCGCCCTGTTCGCCATTGTCGCCGCCGGCCTGACGGCCTCCGCATTGCCGGCGCTCGCCGCGCCGAGCGCCAACATCGTCGGCACCGCCGCCGGTTCGGCCGATCACACGACGCTGGTTGCTGCCGTCAAGGCCGGCGGTCTCGTCGATACGCTCTCGAGCACGGGCCCGTTCACGGTCTTCGCCCCGACCAATGCCGCCTTTGCCGCCTTGCCGGCCGGCACTGTCGACACCCTGTTGAAGCCGGAAAACAAGGCTCAGCTCCAGTCGGTGCTGACCTATCATGTCGTCTCCGGCAAGCTGATGGCCAAGGACGTCCTCGCCGCGATCACGGCCGGCGGTGGCAAGGCTGTCGTCACCACCGTCCAGGGCGGCAAGCTGACCGCGTCTGTGATGGGCGGCAAGGTCATGCTGACCGACGCCAAGGGCCGCGTGTCTCACGTCTCGACCGCCGATCTGGATACGACCAATGGCGTCATCCACGTCGTTGACAACGTCCTGCTGCCGTAAATCTGGCGACATCGCGTAACGATTGGGGGCGGGCCGGCAACGGCTCGCCCCTTTTGGTTTGGCGAGCTTTGAAAACGCTCTGGACAACGGCGTTTCCGCATTGGGCGACGCCTTTCCAGCTTGGACTTGACGCCGGCCCGTCTGGCTCCCCGGGTTCAATAATTGCCCGCTGCTGGCGATACGCCTAGCCTGTCGCCTGGAACACAAGAGAGCTGAAGGTCCCGCAAGTCATGACCGTCGACCAGGCCAATCGCGCGCTTCGCCCTGCCGTGGCCTTGTGGGCTTTTGCCGGCCTCCTGGGCATTCCCGCTGCAGTCTATTTCGACCTGCTGGGGGGCTGGCGCTGGCCGCCCTACAACGCGATCTACGACCAGATGATGGTCAGCGTCTATTTCGCCCTCGGTATCTGCGCCTTGCGCGCCGTCAAGGATCCCCTCCGGCACGCGAGCTTCCTCTGGTTTGTCGCGATCTCGAGTTTCACGCACGGGGCGGTCATGTTGTTTCACGCCGTGCACAATCCCATACACCTGAGCCATCTCCTGGGCGATGTCTGGATCCTGGCCGGCGGCGCGGCCCTGGCCTGGCCCCTGTGGCGGCTCAGGCGGGTGGGCGACCGGGTTTGATGAAGGGGCCCAGCGCCGCCTTGGCAGAGTCTCGCGGGGGCGGAGAGCCCACGGTCATTGCGCCAGTTTCCGGAGGCCGTCCGAACCTCACGGCCGCCCCTTCGGGCCGAGGTCAACGCCGGAGAGGGCTTCCGCCGCCGCGCCGGGGTCGGTCTCGCTGACATCGAGAAGGTCGAGCTTGTGGCGGATCTCGGCGTGGCGCTCGGCCGTCAGCTTGTAGCCGACGAAGCAGGCGCCGGCGGCCATCACGAAGATGATCGGGCCGACAATATAGGCCAGTTCCAGGCCCCGGATCGCCTCAGGCGTGTTCGTGACCCCGGCGCCCACCTTGTATCCGACCATGGCCAGAACGTTGAAGGTGAGGAAGATCGCGCCGGCTGTGGCCAGTTTCGCCGTGGCGGTCAGGCCGGCATAGATCAGACCCATCCACTCCCGCCCGCTGTCGAGCCGGAGTTCGTCGGCGATGTCTGCCGCGATGGCCCGCATCATGACCGTGAAGCCAGCCGCCATGGCGCCCACCAGGAACATCAGTGCGGAGAAGATCGGGAAGTCCCCCTTGGGCAGGAAGGGCAGACACATCAGACCGAGGGAATAGACGGTGGTCGTCACCAGGAAGGCGATGTGCTTGCTGATCTTGTTCGCGAGCCAGGCGGCGAAGGGCGCGCCGGCGAAACCGGCCGCGACGTAGATCAGCAGCAGCAAGTTGGCGGAGGCGGTGTCAAAACCCCGACTGTCCTTGAAGTAGAACAGGTAGAGCGCGGCCATCCAGCCAGGCCCCAGCGTGACCATCAGGTCGGCGGCCAGCAGCCGGATCACGTTTCCCCGGGTGAGCAGCTGGGCGTAGTCCTTGAGCGTGAACTTGGCGGGCCGATCCTGGGTGATGCGTTCCGGTGAGCTGAACACCACGAGCATGCAGGTGACTGCCGCACTGGCGATGATGAACCAGATCATGGCCTGGACGCCCTGGGCGTCCGTATAGCCCTGCTGGCTCATGAGGATCGGGATCAACAGCACAGCGATGGCGCCGATGACACCCAGCCCCGTGATGGCCCCGAAGATCCGGGAGCGTTCCTTGTAGGTGGGGGCAAGTCGTCCGGCCCAGGCGAGATGGGAGAGCAGGACGCCGGAATAGCCGAGGTACATCACCAACAGCCAAAGACCGAGGTAGAGGGGCCCATCCCCGGCGCCGGTCATCAGAAGCATGTAGAAGCCCAGCATGAGCACCGGAGCGCCGAGCGCCATCCAGACCCGGTAGCGGCCGAAGCGGGTCTTGGTCCGGTCCATCGCCAGGCCCATGGCGGTGTCGATCGGAATGTCGATGAACCTCACCAGCGCGAACACTGTGCCGACGAGGGCCAGCGACAGGCCGAGTTCAGCTGCGAAATAGCGCGGCAGGTGAACGGTGGCGGCGACGCCAAGCGCCCCGATGGGGACAGCCGCGCTGGCGAAGACCAGGGCTCGTGGCAAGGAGATCTGACCGCCCGCAGGGCCGGACTGGGATTGCGACACCGGAACTGGACTCCTCTCAAGTTCGCGCCTTCTGACCAGACGCTTCACTGCGGGAGTTAGGCGCGAGCCGGGCCGCCGCCGCAAGGGGATTTCGATGGCAGGATTGCGATGGCGGGTGGCTCAGCCGCCCTGCCTCTTGTCGAAGGGCGGCATCTCAAGACATCCTGCAGCCAGACCGACATCTTCAGCCCAGGGGCGTGTTGCCTGGGCGTCAGATGGAAAAGGCGTCTCCTATCCGGCTGGCTTCGGACGACGCCCGCGGGCTTGGCGGCGAGTTGGAGATGGCATCGGGCATGGTGAGCGCAGGCAGAGACAGGACGAGTTCAGGCACGGGAAGCGCACGTGTCTGGCGGCGGCGTCAGGGATGCACCTCTGCATTTGGGACCCCGGCATGACCGACCGTGCGATGGGCCGCTACCGTATCCTGGGCGGACCCGGCTCGCCCTACTCGCTGAAGCTGCGCGCCGCGCTTCGCTGCCGTCGCCTCCCGCACGACTGGATCGTGCCGCCCGGTTACCTGGGAGAGGCCGGAGAACTGAAGGCTGCCGGCAAGGGCATGATCCCGGTGCTGCAACTGCCCGACGGGCGATACTGGGCCGACTCCACGCCGATGATCCTGGCCCTCGAAGACATGCATCCGCGAGAGCGCAGCCTCTTGCCCGACGATCCCGGTGATCGGTTTCTGGCCCTGCTTGTCGAGGACTTCGCGGACGAGTGGCTGGTGCAGCCGTTGTTCGACTTCCGCTGGGACGCGGAAGCGGACCAGGATTTCTGCGCCCGCCGCCAGATGGCCGGGTGGCTGGGGGCGATGCCCAAGGCGCAGTTCGATGAGATCATTGAGCGCTTCAGGGCGCGCCAGACCGGGGTGCTTGCCCGGCTGGGCGATCGTGAGGTGAACCGGCCCCTGCTGCGGTCGACCTATGGCGAGGTCCTGGGTGCGATCGAGGCGCAGCTGGAGGTGAGCCGGTTCCTGTTTGGCGGACGCCCCTCCATTGGGGACATTGGCCTGTTCGGCCAGTTGTCCCAATGCGCCATTGATCCCAGCGCATCGGCGATCATGCGACGCGACGCCGTGCGGACCTTCCAATGGGTGCAGGATCTGGACGACGCCTCTGGGATCGAGGGCGAATGGCGCGATCCCGCCAGCCCCATGGGTCCAGGTTTGGAGGGCTTGCTGGTCCTCATCGGCGAGGTGTTCCTGCCCTACATGGTCGCCAACGCCGCCGCCGTGCGGAGCGGTGCGCCCAAGGTCTCGGTCACGCTGCGCGGGATGCCCTTCCTTGCGCGCACGGCCTCCTATCGGTCGGACTGTCTGGGTTGGCTAAGGGTGGCTCTCGCCGACGCCCTTGCGGCGGGGGCGGGGGACCTGGAGTCCACGCTTCGGCGCCATGGATGCTGGGATGCGCTTCAACTCGAGCCCGGAGAGCGGGAAACGATCCCGCCCTTGTCGCCGGAGTTTACGGGCCTGCGCTCTGCTATCTTCTGAGCAGAGGCTTCTGGCTGTCGGCGTCCGGGTCGACACCCCACTCTCCCCCGCCATGCGGTGGCTTCACCTGGTGTTGGCCGGGGTCGTGACCCTGAAACGGGCGCACTGATGACGCCGAGGGGCAGGCTGGGGGGTCAGACAACCGGGCTCTCTCCATTCTGGGGATCCCGTAAGCCAGGGCGGTCCGGACCGGCGCTGCGCCCTTCGACCCCTGGCGCGAGCAGGTAGCCGGCGAGCGCGCGCACCAGCCGGGGGTGGAGTGACGGCGGAGCCCCCTGCCCTCCGTACGCGTCGGCCTCGACCAGGACCCTCGTGATCAACAGAAGGTCTCGGGCGACCTCCTCCGGGCTTCCATCCGGAAAGGGGATCAGCTCGTCCCGGTGATCTTCCAGGAACTTAAGGATCGCGCCGACGAGCCGGCTCTCACTCGACGCCAGTCGGGTCCCCAGGGGCAGCCGGCGTTCCTCATGGTCCAGCGCCGCTGCGAAGACCGGATCCTGGAACTGCTGCTCGATTGCAAGCCGGGCCAGCCGGCTGAGGCCCTCGAGAAGCGGGACGTCGGAGACGGAGGCCACCGCCGCCTCCAGAGCGACGGCGAGCTGCTCTCGCTCCTGCTCGATCAGCGCCACCGCCAGGGCGGCCTTGTTCGGGAAGTACTGGTAGAGCGAGCCGACACTCACGCCCGC
>CAIZKE010000299.1 GCA_903933475.1 uncultured Alphaproteobacteria bacterium
ACTTCATGAGCTGAACGCCCGGGTCGAGGACCCGACGCTCTGGGACCGTCCCGGCGAGGCCCAGGCGCTGAGTCGCGAACGGTCCCGACTGGCGGCCTCGATTGAAGCCGTGTCCGGCCTCGAGCGGGACCTGGCAGACGCCGTGGGCTATGCAGAGATGGCTGACGAAGAGGACGACGAGTCCACCCTCGAAGAGGCCCGCACCCAGCTCAAGGCCATCCGCGACCGGGCGGCCCGGGCTGAACTCGAGGCCCTGCTGTCCGGCGAGGCCGACGGCAATGAGGCCTTCCTGGAGGTGAACTCCGGTGCCGGCGGCACAGAGTCCTGCGACTGGGCGGGCATGTTGCTTCGCATGTACACCCGCTGGGCCAACGCCCACGGCATGACCGTCGACTTCCTTGAGGAAACCTCCGGCGAACAGGTAGGGATCAAGTCGGCGACGATCCAGATCAAGGGGACCAACGCCTACGGCTGGCTGAAGACGGAGGCGGGCGTGCACCGGCTCGTGCGCATCTCGCCCTTTGACTCCGCCGCCAAGCGCCACACGAGTTTCGCTTCGGTCTGGGTCTATCCCGTGGTCGACGATACCATTGTCATCGACATCAATCCCGCAGACGTCAGGACCGACACCTACCGGGCCTCGGGGGCGGGTGGCCAGCACATCAACAAGACGGACTCCGCTGTCCGCCTGACCCACATCCCGACCGGCGTGGTCGTAGCTTGCCAGATGGGCCGGTCACAGCACCAGAACCGCGATGAGGCCTGGCGCATGCTCCGCGCACGGCTCTATGAGCTGGAGCTCCAGAAGCGGGAGGCCGAGGCCCAGGCCCTTCAGGAGCAAAAGACCGACATCGGTTGGGGTCACCAGATCCGGTCCTACGTCCTGCAGCCCTACCAGATGGTCAAGGACCTGCGCACCCAGGTGGAGACCTCGGATACCCAGGGGGTACTCGACGGGGACCTCGACGCCTTCATGGGCGCGAGCCTGGCCCAGCGGGTGGGGGTCACCCGGGAGGGGTGAGGCCCCGGAGTCTGTTCCCTTCCGACTTGATAGTCATAGTCTTCCAGACCGGCTGACATTCAAGATGGGGAGGCGGACTGTGGCACCCAGGATTTGCTCTGAAGGGCTACCTCGCTGACGCCGGGGAACGCCAAACACCGGGAGGTGGACTGAGCCCGGCACAATCGTTTCCGTCTAGGTCGCCTCTTTGAGGTAGCCGGTGGCCGCCTTTGTGACTTCCTGCGCCAAGGCTGACCACGACATTTCCAGCAGGATGGGGTCGTCACCGCGGGACTTCGAGACGAAAGACGATGCTATGATTTGGTATGAGAACCCGATCACCGACAGCCGCCGTTGTTCGGGCAGGAAATGAAGGAAAGCGGAAATAGCATTATTGTAATGCCCAAAAACTCGGCCGCGGCCAGCCAGTCCAATGGCGCGAAGCGACGGAGTGAGCATGCGATAACTATACAATACGCGATGTAGCGCCTCATCCCGCTCGGATACCTCAGCCAGGATTGCAGAGAGTTCAGATACAATCTGGTTTGGAACAGTAAACTTCTGCCCGTTCAGACGCTCGCAGACAGCATCTTCCAGGCGTCTTATGGCCTCCAGCTTGATGGTCTGAACGATGCTGTCCTTGCCGTCGAAACGTCGATAGATGTTGCCGACAGGGATGCCTGCCGCTTCGGCAACCTCTGCCATCGAGAAGCCGTCATTTCCCTTGCGCACAAGCACTTCGGTTGCAGCGGCCACAATGCGGGCCAGCGCCGCGCGGCTCCGCTCCTGCACCGGGCGTCGGACGAATGGGGAAGCCTCGTAAGAGTCCATCCTCCCTTGTCCGTCAAGATTCCGCGCTGTCAATGTTGGCGCGCGGAAAAGGGCTGTAGCCTTCACGGATGCTGCGCCTGCCTGGTCGCGAGCAAGGTGACGGCGGGACCTCATCGAACATGGGGCGTCCGGGTACTTCACAGGCCAATATGCAAATGATATTCGCTTTTAAGCATTCCTTTTGGAAACCCAACCATTTTCCTTCCGCCGAGGACATGACCGATGGACCTGCAACTCGCCTCCGCCGACCTGGCCTTTCGTGAAGAGGTTCGCGCCTTTCTGGACGAGCACCTGACCGAGGATTTGCGTGCAGCCGGTGCTGCAAGGACGGGCTCCTTCTGCGACCTGGAACCGACTGCAAAATGGCATGCAACGCTGCATCGAAAGGGGTGGGTGGCACCGGACTGGCCCGTCGAGTACGGGGGTACGGGCTGGACAACGAGCCAGCGCCACATCTTCGCGTCCGAGTGTGCCTCGGCGGGGGCTCCGGGCATTCACAGTTTTGGTATCCGCATGTGCGGTCCGGTGATCATCGGGTTCGGAACCCCGGAGCAGAAGGCCTACTATCTACCGAGGATCCTATCGGGCGAACACCGTTGGTGTCAGGGCTATTCCGAGCCTGGCTCAGGCTCGGACCTTGCCTCACTTCAAACCCGTGCCCAGCCGGACGGTGACGACTATGTCGTAAACGGAACCAAAATCTGGACTAGCCTGGCACATCAGGCGACGCACATCTTCTGTCTGGTGAGAACAGACCTGGAGGCCAAGCCCCAGCGCGGCATCTCCTTCCTCTTGATCGACCGCAACACGCCGGGCCTGACCATGCGCCCTATCATCAACATCTCTGGCGAGCATGAGTTCAACCAGGTCTTCTTCGACGATGTACGGGTTCCGAAATCCCAGCGGATCGGGGCCGAGAACGAGGGTTGGACGGTCGCCAAGTACCTTCTCGAGTTCGAGCGCGGCGGCAACTACGCCAACGGGCTCTGGGCGAGGTTGAAATGGGTGCGGGACCTCGCGTCCAGGCATGCCGCCGAGGACGCAGGGTTTGGCCGCAAACTGGCTCAGGTCGAGATCGATATCACAGCGGTCGAAATGCAGGAGCACCGGGTCGTTTCTGCTCGGGCCCTGGGCGAGTCTCCAGGCGCGGCCGCTTCAATGCTCAAGCTCCAGGGGAACGTCCTTACCCAGCGACTTGACGAATTGGCGATAGAGGCCCTCGGGCCGCAGGCGAGCCACGACGGTCGCGAGGCGGCTGTGGCCATGGGGCGCTATCTGTATGACCGGGCGGTGACGATCCTCGGGGGAACCAGCGAGATCCAGCGCAACATCATGGCGCGGGCAATGCTGGGAATCTGAAGGCACCCGACCTACTGGATCGTGATCGCGGTCTCGAAAGCCGGACGGGTAGCAACCCTGGCGACATAGGCCTTAAGGTCTAGCCTCTCGTCCGGCCCGCGAATTCAGCACAAAACGCAGTTTCAGAATCGGTTTTGGCGTCCTGATGATCAGCGGCGGTCGCCGCCGCTTGGGCGGGTTGGGTTGATTGGTGGTCGAGGCACCGTTCCGGCCGCGCCTCAGCCTGCGATGGCTGAGAAGCGTTTCGCCAGAATGCCGTCGGCCTGGGCCATGATGTTGCGGACAACCTCGGCGCAGGTCGGCACATCGTGGATCAGAGCCTGGCTCTGGCCCGTGGTCCAGATGCCGCCATCCAGATCACCATCGCGCAACACGTTGTTGCGGCCCCGGACGCCCGCCATCAGTTCCTTCACGTCGGCGAAGGACTTGGTCGGGTCCTTCTGGATCTCCGCCACCTGTTCCGAGATGGCGTTGCGAGCGACCCGGGCGGTGTTCTTTAGGGAGCGACCCACCAGCACCGTGTCCCGTTCGGTGAAGTCCACGATCTGCTGCTTCACGGCGGGGTGAATCTGCGCCTCTACCGTCGCACAGAAGCGGGTTCCCATGTTGACGCCTTCGGCACCAAGAGCGAGGGCGGCAACCAGGCTGCGCCCGTCGGCCATGCCGCCGGACGCGATCACCGGCACGTCCACTGCATCCACCGTCGCTGGCAGCAGTACCACTAGGCCGATATCGTCCTCGCCCGGGTGCCCGGCACATTCGAAACCGTCGATGCTGATCACGTCCACGCCGTGGCGAACGGCAGAGACCGAATGTCGGACGGAGGTGCACTTGTGGATCACCTTAACGCCCGCCTCCTTGAAGCGGGGCAGATGGTCCACCGGCGCGCGTCCCGCCGTTTCAACTATTTTGATGCCAGACGCGATTATGGCCTCGCGATAGTCGTCATAAGGGATCGGGTTGATCGATGGCAGCAACGTCAGATTTATGCCGAAGGGCTTGGAGGTCAGGGCCTTGGTCTTCTCGATTTCTGCCAGCAGGGCCTCGCCCGACGGGAACATGTGAGCCGTGATGAAGCCCAGTGCCCCGGCATTGGCCACAGCTGCCACCAGCTCGCCATAGCCGACCCCGGTCATCCCCCCCATGACGATCGGCGTCTCGACCCCGAACATCTCCGTGATGCGCGTCTTCATGATGTGATCTTCCTGAGCTTGTTTTCGTTGAACTTCATTGGCCGCGAAATTTCGGGGCCCGTTTTTCCCTATAGCTGGCGACGCCTTCGCGGAAGTCTTCAGTCTGCGTACACAGGTCCTGTTCCTTGTCAGCATCGGCAAAGCCCACATCATAGGGGTCGTCCAGGGCTGACCAGACCTGCGCCTTCATCGCGGCAAGGGCTCGGGGGGCTGCTTGAGATGCAATTTGCCGGGCGTAGGTGGTCACGTGCTCGCTCAGAGCGTCGTCCTCCAGGACAGTGTTGACGATGCCAAGCCGTTCAGCCTCGACGCCGTCTATACGTCGGGCGGAATAGAGAAGGTCAAGTGCCCGGGCAGAGCCGATCAGGCGTGCCAGGAGCCACCCGGAGCCCTTTTCCGCCGGCACGCCCAGACGGGCGAAGGTCGCGTTCATCACTGCAGACCGGGCAGCAAAGCGGATGTCGCAGTGAAGGGCGAGGATGAAGCCCCAGCCGAAGGCCGGGCCGTTGATCGCGGCGATCGTCGGTTTGCGGGATGTGATCAATTCATTCCAGCCGCCCGAGAAGAACCGTGACAGATCCGGTCCGACGTCGTCTCCCCATTGCGGTGGCGCGACATCCTCTGCCGTCGAGAGTGCGCTGGAGGACCCGCCCACTCCAATGACGCCCAGATCAAGGCCCGCGCAGAACCCGCGCCCTGCGCCTGTGATGACGATCACCCGGCATTCAGGATCGGCTGCCGCGCGCCGGACAGCGGTGAAGAAGAGCTGCAACATGGCCGGGGTGAGCGCATTCAGCTTCTCCGGCCGGTTGAAGGTAATCACGGCCACGCCTTGCTCCACGCTGTAACCGACCTGATCGTGTTCGCTCATCCTACTCCCCCTGGTGGATGGCATCGTCAGCATGACGGGGCCCGGTGCATTGCAAGACATCAAAGCGAATAACATTCGCATATTGACCTGTGAAGTCCCCGTTCTGCCAGTTCACCGCCGGGTGTGAGTGCCAAGTCTCGACGGCGCTCCATATCCCGCTAGGTGCGACGAAAGGAGTGCGCGACAACCAGCTGGACGTTGGTCGGCGCAGACAGCGCCAGATGGCCTTGGACAGTACGCCGGATGCGGCCCTTGTAGGTTGGACTTGGCCGGATGCCTCTCCCGGCGAGACCACCGTCTGCCGCCATTGTCAACATATCGTGCGGTCTCGCGCGGGTGCCGATGCGGGCGGCTCACGTCTTTTCGGCAACTCAGTCCGATCACCGGTTCCGACGGATCGGAACAGGATCTAGGCCGACGGGGTCGCGGTGAGTGCAGGGGCAGGGGAAGGCGACGGTACAACCGCCGCCTTGGGCCTCTGGAGCTTGATGCTGCGCCCCTCGAACGAGGCGCCTGGCTCGATGGCCAGCTGCTCGGCGGTGATGTCGCCCTCGACACTCGCCGTGCTGTGGAGCCGCACCTGCTTGGCGGAAATCCCCCCGGCGACGCGCCCCCGGACCTCGGCGGTCTCGGCGACCACCTGGCCTTCGACCCTTCCCGTCTCCCCAATGGTCAGCCTCTCGACCCTTACGTCACCGCGCACCAGTCCGTCGATCTGGACCTCGCTGTCGCTCTGTACCGAGCCTTCGATGACCAGGTTCTGGGCCAGGATGGAGGCTGGCCGGGCACGGTTACGGGCCGTCGTCTCGGCAGCCGAGGCCAAAGAGGTAAGGGGGTTGATCTCGGGAGCCGGGGAGATCCGGTTATCCGGCTTGGTTGCTGGCTTGCTGAACATTTTCACCTGCGCGGATGAAGCGATAGGGGTTTACCGCCCGGCCGTTGAGCCAGATCTCGTAATGGAGGTGGGGACCGGTGGACCTGCCGGTACTGCCAAGGGCACCGACCCTCTGGCCCACGGCGACCCTTTGGCCAGGGGACACGGAAATCGCGGACAGATGGGCGTAGCGTGTCTTGAATCCGCGCCCGTGGTCGACCTCGATCGTTTTGCCGTACCCCGACCGGACGCCGGCGAATGACACGACCCCCGGGGCCGTCGTCATGACCGGTGTGCCGAACCCGGATACGAAATCGAGGCCGGAGTGGAAGGCCGGGCGACCCGTGAAGGGGTCGAAGCGTACGCCAAAGCTGCTGGTCATACGGGCACCAACCTGAGGTTGGGCCAAAGGCAGTTGACTGGCAGCGTCTGAAAGGGCGTCGGCAGTGGACAGGTTTTCCGCCGCGCGCTGAATGCGTGCCGCAAAGCGCTCGTCGACATCCAGCACAGCGGCAAGGGCCCGGGAGTCGGGTGCCTCAAGCAGGGGCCCCCCCGACGCCGTGGGTGAGGCGAAGCTGGACGGGGAGAGGCCCGCAAGACGGAAGGCCAGGCGCAGCCGGTCCGCTCTTCCCCGCGCATAGTCATCTGCGGCGTCGACGAGCCGCTCCTGGTTGGCCTGAACCCCGGCTATGCGCTCAATCGGGCTTGCATCCGCATTCGGACCGCCCCGGAGCGCCGGCGACAGCGCCGCCATGGCGCCGGGCTCGCCGCGAAGGTCGGTGAGGAGCAGGGCGAGGGCCGCGTGACGCTTCTCGATCGTTTCCGCAAGGCCACCCAGGGTGGCATCCGAGGCGTTCAGCTGGGCGACGGCGCTGTTCAGCCTGGCCTCGCGATCAGCCACCCAGCGCTCGGATCGGGCCTGCATCCGGGCCAGCTCGCGGTCGCTCCGGGACTGGGTGAAGGCACCGACCGCGATGGCGATCGAGGACGTGGCAATCCACACGACGGCACCGAGGACGAGGGCCGCAAAGAACATCTGCCGACCTGGTGACAGGACGACGCCCTTCATCTCTCCGCCGGAGCGAAGATAGATGTGCCGTTCAGGGAATAGCGCCTGGATCAAGCTGCGGACTTGCGCGATGCGCGACATGCTCACCTTGCCGGTAGCCGATGGGGAGGCAGTTATTGTCTATTAGCTACCTAGCTGGCAACCCGATGATTCCGCCCGGGACTTCCGGTCAGAGGCCCTGGGCGACCTTGAGGACCTCCGCCGCGTGGCCGGGAACCTTCACCTTCCGCCAGATCCTGCGGATCCCGCCATCCGCCCCGATCACGAAGGTCGAGCGCTCGATGCCCATGTATTTGCGTCCGTACATGCTCTTCTCGACCCAGGTGCCATAGGCCTCGATCATGGAGCCTTCCGGGTCCGAACCCAGGGCGACCTTCAGGTCGTATTTGGCGATGAACTTGCCATGGCTGGCGACTGTGTCCTTGGATACGCCAAGGACGATGGCGCCCGCGGCCGCGAACTCGCCGGAGAGGGCCGAGAATTCCTGCGCTTCCTTGGTGCAGCCCGAAGTGTCGTCCTTGGGATAGAAGTAGATCACCAGGGTCTTCCCAGCGAAGTCGGACAGCCGCACGGGGCCGTCGGCGCCTGCAAGTTCAAAGCCCGGCGCCTTCGCGCCCTCGGTGAGTTCCGTCATCTGTCCCTCCTCAGGGTTCCACGACCAGGCGAACCCGGCGCTTACCCGATCTCAGCTCGGCCTCGCCAGGCGGCAGTGCGGTAAAGCCTGCCGGATCCGAGACCTTCTCGCCCTGGATCCGGAAGCCGCCGTTTGCGATCTGCTTGCGCGCCTCGGAATTCGAAGCGGCAAAGCCGACCGCCACCATCAGGCTGGCATGGGACATGGCGGCGAGGTCCGAGGCTTTCAAGGCCAGGGTGGGCATGTCGGCGGACAGGCCACCGGCTTCGAAGGCCACCCGCGCGGCCTCTTCCGCCGCCGCAGCGGCCTCAGCGCCGTGCAACATGGCCGTCGCCTCGGTTGCCAGCACCTTCTTGGCCTCGTTGATGCCGGAGCCCGTCAGAGCCTCCAGCCGGGCGATGTCCTCGAGGGGCAGGTCGGTGAACAGCTTCAGGAACCTTCCGACGTCGGCGTCCTCGGTGTTCCGCCAGAACTGCCAGTAGTCGTAGGGGGCCAGCATATCGGCGTTCAGCCAGATCGCTCCCGAGATCGTCTTGCCCATCTTCTGGCCCGAGGCGGTGGCGAGCAGGGGCGTGGTCAGGCCGAAGGCCTGCTTCTGGTCGACCCGGCGGATCAGCTCTACCCCGTTGAGGATGTTGCCCCATTGGTCCGACCCGCCCAACTGCAGCTGGCAGGCATACTTGCGCTCCAGTTCCAGGAAGTCGGTGGCCTGCATGAGCATGTAGTTGAACTCGAGGAAGGTCATGGGCTGCTCGCGCTCGAGGCGCAGCCGGACGGAGTCGAAGGTCAGCATGCGGTTGATGGTGAAGTGCACCCCGTAGTTCCGCAGGAACTCGACATAGCCCAGCTTGTCGAGCCAGTCGGCGTTGTTCACCATGATCGCGTCGGTCGGGCCGTCGCCGAAGGCCAGGAAGCGGGCAAACACGGTCTTGATGCTGTCGATGTTGGCCTGGATCTTTTCCTCGGTGAGGAGGGGACGTGACTGGTCCTTGTCGGTGGGATCGCCCACCTTGGTGGTGCCTCCACCCATCAGGACGATGGGTTTATGGCCCGCCTGCTGCAGGCGGCGCAGCATCATGATCTGGATCAGGCTGCCAACATGCAGGCTTGCCGCCGTGGCGTCGAAGCCGATGTAGCCCGTGACGATCCCGGCCCTGGCGGCGGTGTCCAGTTCCTCCGGATGGGTGATCTGGTGGAGGTAGCCGCGCGCCTGCAGGGTTCGCAGCAGGTCGGACTTGAACTCGGCTTGGGGGGTCATGGTCGGCTCCGGGAGGCTCAGGCGGGCCGGCGCCATCTCCAGAGCGCGCCGGCCGGGGAAGGCGGCGCGAAAAGTCTCACGCCGTCGTCAGGGGCGGCGGTAATAGGACCGGGTCTGGGCGAGGGTCTGAAACACGCCGCTGGCCTAGGCTCCGACGCCGTGGCAGTCAAGCGCCATGCGCGTTCTCGGCTTCATGACCGGCACCTCCCTCGACGGGATCGACATGGCGATCCTGGAGACCGACGGGGAGACCCTGCAAGGCTTCGGCCCGGCCGCCGAGGCCCCCCTGCCAGACCCCCTGAGGGCGCTCCTGGGGCGTACCATCGGGGTTGCCCTCCAGCATCCCCGGGGGACTCCCGCGCCCCCTCTCTTCGCAGAAGCCGCCCGGGCGGTCGCCCAGGCGCACTTCGAGGCCGGCGGGGCCTTTCTCCGGTCCTGTGGGCTGGCCTGGTCGGACCTGGACCTGATCGGCATGCACGGCCAGACCGTCCTGCACGAGCGACCCTCCCAGGGACGTCCGGGACGCACCCTGCAGCTGGGTGACGGCGACTGGCTGGCCCGGGCCACGGGGGTTCCCGTGGCCTTCGATTTCCGCTCGGCCGACGTAGCCGCAGGCGGGGAGGGGGCCCCGCTGGCACCGGTCTATCACATCGCCCGGGCGGCTGCCTCGGGCCTGCCTGCGCCCCTTGCAGTGCTCAATGTCGGCGGTGTCGCCAACCTCACCTGCTGGGCGGGGGGCGACAGGGTCGTAGCCTTCGACACAGGACCCGGCAACGG
The DNA here is from genome assembly GCA_903933475.1 of uncultured Alphaproteobacteria bacterium. Taxonomy (GTDB): domain Bacteria; phylum Pseudomonadota; class Alphaproteobacteria; order Caulobacterales; family Caulobacteraceae; genus Phenylobacterium. The sequence goes on from CAIZKE010000299.1 coordinate 9,867, forward strand.
CCTGATCGACCAGGTGGTACAGGCGCGCACCGGCGACCGGTTCGACCGCGATGGGCGGCTGGCGCGCGCGGGGAGGGTCATACCTGAGGTGCTGGCGTGCCTGCTCGACCACCCCTACTTCACAGAGCCGCCCCCCAAATCCCTGGACCGGTACGATTTCTCACCAGGTCCGACGGACGGGCTGGCCCTGGACGATGCGGTGGCCACCCTGACGGCCTTCACAGCTGAGTCGGTTGCGCGGGGGTTCGGCCTGGTCGACATCCAGCCGGCCAGCCTCGTCGTCACGGGCGGGGGTCGGCGCAACCCCGCCCTGATGGAAGCTCTTGCGGGCCGTCTGTCCTGCAAGGTGGCGGACGTGGAGAGCGTCGGCTGGCGTGGTGATGCCCTTGAGGCAGAGGCCTTTGCCTTCCTGGCCGCGCGATGCGCCCGGGGATTGCCAATTTCCTTCCCGGGTACCACCGGGGTTGAACGCCCGATGGCTGGCGGCCGGATCGCCGCCCCCTGAGCCTAGTTGCCCTCGTCGAGGCGCCGGTCGAGATAGGTGCCAACCCGGGATTCAACCTCGGGAAGATGCTCGGTCCAGAAGTGGCTGGCACCGTCCACGACGTCGTAGTCGATGACGATTCCCTTCTGGGTACGCAGCTTGGAGACGACCTTCTCGACCTCCTGGGGCGGGGTGACGGCGTCGGCACCGCCATGCAGCATCAGCCCGGAGGCCGGGCACGGAGCGAGGAAGCTGAAATCGTACATGTTTGTGGGCGGCGAGACCGATATGAATCCGTCGGTCTCAGGACGGCGCATCAGAAGCTGCATGCCGATCCAGGCCCCGAAGTCGAAGCCCGCGACCCAGCACTGGCTGGCCGACGGGTTCGTGACCTGAAGCCAGTCCAGGGCCGTCGCCGCGTCCGCCAGTTCGCCGATGCCGGAGTCAAACTCACCCTGGCTTCGCCCGACGCCACGGAAATTGAAGCGCAGGACCGAAAAGCCGCGCTTCATGAATAGGTGGAACAGCTGGACCGAAACCGGATGGTTCATCTGGCCGCCGGCCCGGGGGTGCGGATGCAAGATCAGGGCAATCGGCGCGTTCTCGGTCTTGCCGGCCGTGTAGCGGCCTTCGATACGTCCGGCCGCGCCGGTCAGAACCACCTCTGGCATCTCGCCTCCCTAAAGATGGAGCCCGAATAGTTGACTATCGCGCTTGGTCTTCCTAGATCGCAGGCATCGACCCTTGGCCGTCCCCGCGAGAAGCGGCGGCTTTAGCACAGGGGCCGGCGGCAAGGCTCGAAAAAATGCGAAGTGGCTGAGGTCGGGACATGCGTCTGAGTACCAAGGGACGATACGCCGTCATGGCGATGGCGGATCTGGCGCGCCGCCAGGCGGAATCGGCGGAGCGCGCCGTCTCGCTTTCGGACATCGCCGCCCGGCAGGAGATATCTCTGTCCTATCTCGAGCAACTCTTCGCGCGTCTGCGCCGCCGCGGCCTGGTCCAGAGCCACCGGGGTCCCGGCGGCGGCTATCGGCTGGCGCGGTCCGCAGTCGAGACCAATATCGCCGAGATCGTACTGGCGGTGGACGAGCCTCTGAGGGCCACCCGCTGCGATGCCCACACGCCCGGCTGCATGCGCAACGGGGAGCGCTGCCTCACCCATGACCTCTGGGAGGAAACCGGCCGGCAGATCGAGGCCTGGCTGGCTTCGGTTTCCCTCGACGATGTCGTCGCCGGACGCGTTGGCACCCGAAAGGCGGCGGCATGAGCGCGCCTGGGACCTATCTCGACCACTGCGCCACCTCTCCCCTGCGCCCCGAGGCGCGGGCTGCAATGACCGCCGCCTTCGAGGTCACCGGCAATCCGAGCTCGGTACATGCGAACGGCCGGGCTGCGCGCGCCCTTCTCGAGGCGGCGCGCGCCCAGGTGGCTGTCCTGGCAGGCGCGCCGCTGGCGGGCGTGACCTTCACCTCGGGCGGGACCGAAGCCAATGTCCTGGCCCTGCGCAGCGCCCTGGCCGCCGGCGCCCGCAGGCTCCTGATCTCGGCCATCGAGCATGACTGCATCCGCGAGACCGCCCTGGCTTCCGGCGTCGCCGTCGTGGAGATCCCGGTCAGCCGGGAGGGGGTCGTCGACCTGGACGCCCTCGACATCGCCATCGCCGCACAGCCTGATGGCGCGGGCCCGGTCTTTGTCGCCCTCATGGCGGCGAACAATGAGACCGGCGTGATCCAGCCGACCCGGGACGCTGCGGAACGGGTACGGGCGGCGGGGGGATGGCTCCACGTTGATGCCGTGCAATCGGCCGGCCGGCGTCCGTCAGGTCTTGAGGTGCTGGGCGCCGACAGCCTGGCCCTTTCCGCCCACAAGCTCGGCGGGCCCCAGGGGATCGGCGCCCTCGTCGCCGGACCCCGGACTCGAATAGTCCGCGACCTGCAAGGCGGCGGGCAAGAACATGGCCGCCGGGCCGGGACCCAGAACCTGATTGGCGCTGCGGGGTTCGGCGCGGCTGCGGAGGCCTCTGTAATCCGTCGCGATCTTCGGGCAGGCCGGGACGAAGCGGCGAGAGCCCTGGCCGAGGCAGGAGCGATTGTCATCAGCGCCGGGGCCGAACGGCTTGACGACGTCCTGTGTATCGCCGCGCCCGACTTCGCTTCGGAACTCCAGGTGATGGGCCTGGACCTGGCTGGGGTCCGGGTCAGCGCCGGCGCGGCATGCTCGAGCGGCAAGGTCCGGCCCAGCCGTGTGCTGGAGGCCATGGGCCTTGGCGACCTCGCCGGCTGCGCCATCCGGCTCAGCGGGGGCTGGTCGACCACCGCCGAGGACTGGCGGACCGCCGCCGCCGCCTGGATCGAACTTCATACCCGGCAGGCGTCCCGCCGCCGGCCGGTTGCGGCCTGAGGAGAAGACAGATGACCGCCGTCAAGGACACGGTCGAACAGGTTGCGGGGCTCGAGAAGTACGAGCATGGCTTCGTCACTGACATCGAACAGGAATTCGCTCCCCGTGGGCTGAACCGGGACACCGTGGCCTTTATCTCGGCCAAGAAGGGCGAGCCGGACTGGATGCTCGCCTGGCGTCTGGAAGCCTTCGAGCGCTGGAGTGCGATGGAGTCGCCGAACTGGGCCCGGGTCAGCTTCCCGCCCATCGACTACCAGGACGCGACCTATTACGCGGCCCCTCGGACCGGCGGCGGGCCCGCGAGCCTGGATGAGGTCGATCCTGAACTGCTGAGGACCTACGAGAAGCTGGGCATTCCCCTGCGGGAGCAGGAGGTCCTGGCGGGCGTGGTGGGCGCCCCGCGTTACGCCGTCGATGCCGTCTTCGACTCCGTCAGCGTGGTGACCACCTTCAAGAAGGAGTTGGCTGAGGTCGGGGTCATCTTCTGCTCCATGAGCGAGGCCGTGCGCGAGCACCCGGAGTTGGTCCGCAAGTACCTGGGCACGGTCGTGCCGGTGACGGATAACTTCTTCGCCTGCCTGAATTCGGCGGTCTTCTCTGACGGCAGCTTCGTCTATGTCCCGCCTGGTGTCCGCTGCCCCATGGAGCTGTCCACCTATTTCCGGATCAACGCCGCGGGCAGCGGGCAGTTCGAACGGACCCTGATCATCGCCGACAAGGGCGCCTACGTTTCCTACCTCGAGGGCTGCACAGCGCCGATGCGGGATGAGAACCAGCTCCACGCCGCTGTGGTCGAACTCATCGTCCTGGAGGACGCTGAGATCAAATACTCCACCGTCCAGAATTGGTACCCGGGCGACCCCGAGACGGGGAAGGGGGGCATCTACAACTTCGTGACCAAGCGCGCAGACTGCCGTGGCGATCGGTCGCGGGTGTCCTGGACCCAGGTGGAAACCGGGTCGGCCATCACATGGAAGTATCCGTCCTGCGTCCTCCGCGGCCGCGAGAGCGTGGGCGAGTTCTATTCTATCGCCATCACCAATGGCCGCCAGCAGGCCGACACCGGCACCAAGATGATCCACCTGGGGGAAGGCACGCGCTCGCGGATCATCTCAAAGGGCATCAGCGCCGGGCGGTCTTCCAACACCTACCGGGGACTGGTGTCCGCCCATCCCAAGGCGAAGGGCGCGCGCAACTTCACCCAGTGTGACAGCCTGCTCATCGGCAAGGCCTGCGCCGCCCACACGGTTCCCTACATCGAGGCGCGGAATGGTGCCTGCACCTTCGAGCACGAGGCGACCACCACCCGGCTTTCGGAGGATCAGCTCTTCTATGTCCAGCAGAGGGGACTCTCCGAGGAAGAGGCGGTCCAGCTTCTGGTCAATGGCTTTGTCCGCGAGGTCCTGCAGGAACTTCCGATGGAGTTCGCGGTCGAGGCCCAGAAGCTTGTGGCGATCTCATTGGAAGGCAGCGTGGGATGACCCGATCAAGCCTTACCCAGAGCCTCTCCCTGCGCCAGGCCTACAAGGTCGAGCTCGACCGCCGGGAGGGCGACAGGCTCGACCGGGAGGCAAAGGAGCGCGCCCAGCAGGAAGCGGATCATGCGGCGGCCAGCGCGCTCTACGCCGCTCTCGAGGGCGATCCCGGCTTCCTGGGTGAACACGGCCTGCACCTTGATCGCACCCGGTATGCCGTCATCCTCGAGCACACGGATTTCCGGCTCCGCGCCTATTTCGAGGCCGGGGAGGCCAGCGTGACTTCCGCCGACCGTCGCACGGCGACCACGCCGACTGCGGTGCCCCGCAAGCAGGCCATGGCGGCCTCCGTGGAGGAAGCCCTGATCCTCCTCGCCCAGTTCCTTGCTGATGAGACCCCGAAATGCTGAGCCTGCGGAATCTTCACGCCCGGGTGGGCGAACGCGAAATCCTGAAGGGGCTCAGCCTCGAAATCCCCGCCGGCGAGGTCCATGCCATCATGGGCCCCAATGGCGCGGGCAAGTCGACCCTGTCCTACGTGCTCACCGGACGGCCGGGCTACGAGGTCACCTCCGGTGCCGCCGAACTGGACGGTGTCGATCTCCTGACCCAGGCTCCCGACGAAAGGGCAGCCCGGGGACTTTTCCTATCTTTCCAGTATCCCCTTGAAATACCGGGTGTTCCGGCGCTGACCTTCATCCGGACCTCGGTCAACGCTCAGCGCAAGGCGCGGGGTGAGGCGGAGATGTCGGCGCCCGACTTTCTGAAGCGGGCCCGGGCCTGCGCCGCAGACCTGAAGATGGACTTCGACATGCTCAAGCGCCCCCTCAACGTCGGCTTCTCGGGGGGCGAGAAGAAGCGCATGGAAATCCTCCAGATGGCGCTGCTGTCGCCACGCTTCATGATCCTGGACGAGACGGATTCCGGTCTCGACATCGACGCCCTGCGGATCGTCTCCGAGGGTGTGAACGCCTTGCGCAGCCCCGACCGCAGCCTGCTTGTCATCACCCATTACCAGCGCCTGCTGGACTACATCCGGCCGGATCGGGTCCATGTGCTCGCGGGCGGCCGGATTGTGGCCAGTGGCGGGCCCGAACTCGCCCACGAACTCGAGCGGGACGGTTACGACAAGTTCGCGAGGGCTGCGTGAACCTGGCTGAGGCCATCCGGCTGCGGGATTCCTCCCGGCTGCCCTCGCGGCGTGATGAGGACTGGCGCTGGACGGACCTCCGCAGCCTGGTCCGGACCTTGCCGGAGCCCTCGCCGTCGCTGGATGCCGCCCGGCTTGGGCCTGGCCCCTTTGAGGGGATCTGCGAGACGGTTGTGACCCTGGCGAATGGCGTGGGGCCTGTCGCGATCGAGGTCTCCGCCGGTGAAACCCGCACCTTGGCGCTGAGAAATGTCTCTCGTGGTGACGGTTCACATGCGGCCCATCTCCGGATCACGGTCGCCGCCGGGGCCCGCCTGACCCTTCTGGAGTCCCATGAAGGCGATGGGGGCGGCCTGTCCCTGCTGTCTCTCGAGGTCGACCTGGCTTCAGGCGCATCGTGCGAGCGCCTGGTCATCGCGGACGGCGGCACCGACGCGATCTCGCTAGTGGACGCCGAGGTCCGGCTCGGGGCCGGATCGGAATGGGCACAGACGCTTCTGACCAACGGGGCCCGCCGCCAGAGGCTGGAGACCCGGGTTCTCAATCCCGGAGACGGTGCCAGCGTACGCCTGGACGGGATCTATGTTCTCTCTGGCCGCAGCCACGCGGACCAGACATCCAGCGTCACGCATTCCGGTCCCCAGGGCCAGACCGTCCAGCTCACCCGGGGTGTGGTCGACGACCAGGCCCGGGCCGTCTTCCAGGGGCGGATCACGGTCGAGGCTGGCGCCGATGGAACCGATGCGCGGATGGCGCACAACGCCCTTATCCTGTCAGACCGCGCCGAGGTGGACGCTCGCCCTGAGCTTGAGATCTACGCGGACGACGTGGCCTGCGCCCATGGGGCCACGGTCGGTACCCTGGATGCTGAGTTGCTCTTCTACATGCGCCAGAGGGGGCTTCCCGAGGCGGAGGCCCGGTCCCTGCTCCTGGCGTCCTTCCTCGGCGAGGTCATCGACCGCATCCAGTGCGCCGCCGCCGCCGGGCGCATGCGGGCCTGGCTGCAGGAACGCATCTGGGGGTCTGGGGAATGACCTTCGATCCTCAGGCCATCCGGGCGGAGTTCGCGATCCTCTCCCGGCGTATCGGCGACCGCCCCCTTGTCTACCTCGATAGCGCCGCCTCGGCCCAGAAGCCCGAGATTGTGATCCAGGCCATGACGGACCTGATGCGGCACAGCTACGCCAATGTGCACCGTGGCCTGCATACGCTTGCGAATGAAACGACTGAACTCTATGAAAACGCGAGAGAAAATGTTGCCCGGTTCATAGGGGCGGCACCGTCTGAGGTCGTCTTCACCCGAGGCGCGACAGAAGCCCTGAACCTGGTGGCTGCAGGCCTTGGGGCCGGGATGTCGGAGGGTGACGAAGTCCTCCTGACGGAGATGGAGCACCACGCCAACATCGTACCCTGGCACTTCCTGCGGGAGCGTAAGGGTGTGGTGCTTCGGTTCGCCCCCATCCACGAGGACGGTGCCCTGGACCTCGAAGCCCTGGAGCGCATGATCTCGCCGCGCACCCGGGTCATCTCGCTTGTCCACATGTCCAATGTCCTCGGGACGGTGAATCCCGTGGCGAAGGTTGCGGCCCTGGCCCGGGCGGCCGGCGCGGTAACCGTGGTGGATGCCTGCCAGTCCATCGTCCATGCGCCTCTGGATGTGGCCACACTCGGCGCCGACTTCGTCGCGTTTTCCGGGCACAAGCTCTACGGGCCAACGGGTATTGGCGTCCTCTGGGGCCACCCCGAGCGTCTTGCCGCCCTTCCACCCTGGCAGGGCGGTGGAGAAATGATCGATCGGGTGGACTTCGACCACATCACCTATGCCGAGCCACCCCTCCGGTTCGAGGCGGGCACGCCGGCGATCGTCGAGGCCATCGGGCTGGGCGCCGCCGTCAAATGGCTGGGAGGCCTGGATCGTTCTGCCATCGCCGCGCATGAACAGGCGCTTTATGAGGCAGCGGCAGCCGGACTGTCCGGCATTCCTGGCGCCCGGATCCTGGGCACGACGGCGGACAAGGGTGCGATTCTCAGCTTCACCCTGGAAGGTGCCCACGCCCACGACGTCGCCCAACTGCTTGACCGCTACGGCGTGGCGGTTCGGGCCGGAGCCCATTGCGCCGAGCCCCTCATGCGTAGACTGGGCGTGAGCTCCAGCCTCCGCGCCTCCTTCGCCCTCTACAACACCCGCCAGGAAGTCGATGCCTTCCTGGACGCCCTGGATCGAACCCGGACCTTCTTCACATGAGTGCAAATCCCGAAGAGACGAACAGCGCCCTGAGCCAGTCAGAGCTTGACCGCTTCACAGACCTCCTGATCGAGGCCTTCAAGACCGTGTTCGACCCGGAAATCCCCGTCGACATCTACGAGCTTGGCCTCATCTACAAGGTCGACGTGTCGGATGACCGGGACGTGGCGGTCGACATGACCCTGACCGCCCCGGGCTGCCCTGTCGCGGGCGAGATGCCAGGTTGGGTCGAGGATGCGGTCCGGAATGTTCCCGGGGTGCGGGCTGTCAAGGTCGACCTGGTCTTTGATCCGCCCTGGGATCCCTCCCGGATGTCGGATGAGGCCAAGCTTCAATTGAACATGTTCTGAGGCCATATAGACACCATGACCCTCGAGACCCCAACCCTCACACCCCGTCCGCGCCGACCCCGCCCTCAGGTGGTTGCCCTGTCGCCAGCCGCTGCCGAGCGGGTACGGGAAATCATCGCGCGTTCGGAGCACGCCGTCGCCGGCCTGCGGGTTGGCGTGCGCAACGGCGGCTGTGCCGGCCAGGAATACGTCCTGGACTATGCGGAAGTTGCAGACCCGCTTGACGAAGTCGTCGTGGACCAGGGGGTGACAGTCCTGGTCGAGCCGTCGGCCGTACTGTTCCTGCTGGGAACCGTGATCGACTACGAGGTCACCCGGCTGTCCGCCAAGTTCGTATTCCGCAACCCCAATCAGACCGACGCTTGCGGCTGCGGCGAGAGCGTAACC
>CAIZKE010000300.1 GCA_903933475.1 uncultured Alphaproteobacteria bacterium
CCAATTGCTCCCCATCAGGGGGAGCTCCGGGCGCAGCCCGGTGAGGGGGTCAACGGCCTCTCAGCTGTCCCCCTCCGTCTCGGGGCGCTGCCCCGGGCCACCTCCCCCTAAGAGGTGGAGGAATTACAGAACCATTGCTCCCCCCAGGGGGAGCTGTCAGCGAAGCTGACTGAGGGGGTCAACGGCCCCTCAGGCGACACTTTAACAGCCGCCGAAGCTGGACCTGCGGTTCAGAACAGTTCCACCGCCATGGCCGTGGCCTCGCCGCCGCCGATGCAGAGGCTGGCCAGGCCCCGGCGCCCGCCCCGGGCCTGGAGGGCCGAGACCAGGGTGGCGAGGATCCGCGCGCCCGAGGCGCCGATGGGGTGCCCAAGGGCGCAGGCCCCGCCGTTGACGTTCAGCTTCTCGTCCGGAATGTCCAGTTCCCGGGCCGCCAGCATGGCGACCACGGCGAAGGCCTCGTTGACCTCGAAGAGATCCACCTGCCCGGCCGTCCAGCCCGCCCGCTCCAGGGCCCTGCGCATGGCCGGCCCGGGCGCTGTTGCGAACTCCGCCGGTGCCTGGGCATGGGCGGCGTGGCTGACGATCCGCGCGACAGGGTTCAGGCCCAGCCGCTCCGCCACCGAGGCCCGGGTCAGGACGAGGGCCGCGGCCCCGTCCGAGATCGAGCTGGCATTAGCCGCCGTGATGGCGCCGTCCCTGGCGAAAGCCGGCTTCAGGGTCGGGATGCGGGCGGGATCGGCCCGGCCGGGCTGTTCGTCCCGGTCGATCCGCTCGGACCCCTTCCGGCCGGCGACCTCCACGGCCACCATCTCGCGGTCAAAGGCACCCGAGGCCTGGGCGGCGAGGGCGCGCTCCAGGGAGCGGATGGCGAAGGCGTCCATGGCCTCCCGGCCGACCTGGTGGGCCCGGGCCGTCTCCTCGGCGAAGGACCCCATCAGCCGGCCCGGCTCGTAGGCGTCCTCCAGCCCATCCAGGTACATGGAGTCCGAGACGACGTCGTGGCCGATGCGCGCGCCGCCCCTGTGCCTGGCCAACAGGTAGGGGGCGTTGGTCATGCTCTCCATGCCGCCGGCGATGATGATGTCGGCGCTGCCCGCCGCGAGGGCGTCGTGGGCCAGGATCGCCGCCTGCATGCCCGAGCCGCACATCTTGTTGACCGTCGTCGCCTGACAGGACTCCGGGAGCCCGGCGCCGAGGGCAGCCTGGCGCGCCGGTGCCTGGCCGAGACCGCCGGGCAGGACGCAGCCCATGTAGATCTGCTCCACAGCCCCCGGGTCCACACCCGCCCGCTCCACGGCGGCGCGGACGGCGGCGGCGCCCAGGTCAGTGGCCCTGGCGCCGGACAGGACACCCTGGAAGCCGCCCATGGGCGTGCGGGCGAGGGCGGCGATGACGACGGGATCGGAGGTCTGGCTCATGGGCTCTTCTTACAGCTCCGAGCGGGACCCGGAAACGCCGGGATTTGGGTTCTGGCCCCCGGCGCCCCATACTGGGTTCATGCAAGCGGAGACACATCATGGGCGTCGGTGAGTTCCTGGTCACCCTCCTGGCCGGGGTGGGACAGCTGGTCGGAATCCGAGCGGGAACGGAGCAGCCCGCCTATGAGGTTGTGGGCCAGGTCGGTGAAGCCGAGATCCGGCGCTACGCGCCCCAGATCGCGGCGGAGGCCATTGTCGAGGGACCGGTGGAGTCCGCCCGGAACGAAGGCTTCAGGCGGGTGGCCGGCTACATCTTCGGCGACAACACGGCAAAGGCCTCCGTGGCCATGACCTCGCCCGTGGTGCAGGGCCGCGAGCCGTCGGGCGGCTCACAGTCCATCGCCATGACCGCGCCGGTGGTCCAGGCCCGGGCGGGAGGCAGTGAATCCATCGCCATGACCTCTCCCGTCGTCCAGAAGCCGGCCGGGGGCGAATCCTGGTCGATCCAGTTCATCATGCCGTCGAAGTACACAATGGCGACCCTGCCCCAACCCAATGACACCCGGGTGCGCCTGGTCGAGATTCCCTCGCGGACCTTCGCCGTGGTCAGGTTCTCCGGGCTTGGCAAGGCGGAGGCCGTCGCGCGCCACGAAAAGGTCCTCGACACCGCCCTGGCCGGATCGGCTTGGCGGGCCTCGGGCGAGACCGTGACCTGGTACTACGACCCGCCCTGGACCCTGCCCTTCATGCGCCGGAACGAAGTGGCCCGGCTGGTGGAGCCGACGACTTCAGCGCCTGGTCGATGAAGCCGCCGCCGAGGACCCTGTCCGGGTCTTCCGCAGCGTAGAGGACGCAGGCCTGGCCGGGGGAGACCCCGTACTCCGGTGCCTCGAAGATCACCCTCGGCTCACCCGCCTCCAGGCCCAGCCGCGCCGCGACCGGCTCGGCGGTCGAGCGTACCCGCGCCAAGACCGGTCGCTCCGCTGCCGCGGCAAGGTCCAGCCCGGCCTCGTCGCCCAGCCAATTGGTCTCCTTCAGCGAGACCGCCCGGATCGCCAGGGCCTCCCGGGGACCCACCAGGACACGCCGCGTGCCAGCATCTATGCCCACGACGTAGAGCGGATCGCCCACGGCGACGCTGAGCCCGCGCCTCTGGCCAATGGTGTAGCGGGTCACGCCCTCGTGACGGCCGAGGACCCGTCCATCCAGGTGCATGATGTCGCCCGGCTCGGCCCCCTGGGGACGGAGGCGGTCGATCACCGTGGTGTAGCGGCCCTCGGGCACAAAGCAGATGTCCTGGCTATCAGGCTTGTCGGCCACGGCGAGGCCCAGCTCCAGGGCCAGGGCGCGCACCTCGGCCTTGGGCAGGCCGCCGAGGGGGAAGCGCAGGTAGTCGAGCTGGTCGCGGGTCGTGGCGAACAGGAAATAGGATTGGTCGCGCGCCGGGTCCACGGCGCGCCGCAGCTGCACACCCGCAGGGCCTTCTGCGCGCTGGACATAATGCCCGGTGGCCATGGCCGCCGCGCCCAGGTCGCGGGCGGTTTCCACCAGGTCGCGGAACTTCACGGTCTGGTTGCAGCGGATGCAGGGTACCGGGGTCTCGCCCCGCAGGTAGGCGTCGGCGAAGTCCTCGATCACCTGCTCGCGAAATCGGCTCTCGTAGTCGAGGACATAGTGCGGCACGCCCAGGGCGGCGGCGGCGGTACGGGCGTCATGAATGTCCTGCCCGGCGCAGCAGGCACCCTTCCGCTGGACGGCGGCGCCATGGTCGTAGAGCTGGAGGGTCACGCCGACCACGTCGTATCCCGCCCGAGCCAGCAGGGCGGCGGTCACGGTGGAGTCCACGCCCCCGGACATGGCGGCCAGCACCCTGGAGCCCGAAGGCAGGCCCACGGCCCGTCGGGTCTCTTCGGTCAGGCGATCGGAAAGCGTTACCGCGGTCATGGGCCCTATCTAGTCGGACCGGCGGGATTTTGCGAGCGGGCCGCTACCGGAGCACGTTGAGGAGCGATGCACCCTTCAGCGCCAGGAACACCTGGGAAGAGGCTTGGAGGGCCTGCTGGGCCTGGGTCAGGGCCGAGGCGGCCTTGGCGAGGTCCGCGTTGGACACATCCCCGATCATGCCCTGGATGGTGAGCTGCCGCGTTGTCATCGACGTCTTCACAGAGTCCAGTTGGGCCTGCACCGCGCCGTTCTTGGCGGCGGCGGTGACCAGGTTGGAGTGCACCGAGTCCCAGACGGAAATCTGGCTCTCTAGGAAGGTCCTCTGGGCCGCCGTCAGCTTGCCCGTGAAGGGGCCTGAGCCCCCTTCCTCGAAGGCCTGGAGGTCCTTGAAGGCCGTGAACATGGAGGTTCCCAGGTCATCGGCCAGCTGGCCGACGTTCAGGGTGGTGGTCTCATCCACCCTCGCCTTGTCGATATAGTCGTCATTGTGGAAGAAGTCGGCGACCACGGTGGCCGGGGCGGTGAGATCGGAGAGTTGCTTGGCGGACACCGGCGGAGTGTCGACCTGACCGCCGGCAAACAGGTACTTGCCGGCATGGCGGGTGTTCAGCGCCGAGACAGCGTTTGAGAAGTGCCCCTGGAGCTCGGTCATCAGGGCGTCGGCCCGGTCAGAGGCGAGGGCGTTGGAGATCGCAAGTCGGGTCTGGTCCGCCGCATCCGCCGCCTTGTTGAGGGAGAGGTCCTGGATTTCCAGCCGGTTGGCGGTAAAGGCGTTCTGCGCGGTGAAGCCGGTGAGGCGGGTGTCCAGGGTCTGCATGGCCGTGAGCACCTGGCCGTTGCGGGAAAAGGCCTTGAGATCGGTCCCGACCTTGCCCGTACTCAACTGGTCGCCCGCCTCGCCCTGCCGCTGCTGGGCCGACATAAGGTTGGCCAGGACCGAACTATAGCTGCCGCTTGTGGATATCCGGTTCATGCAGGACCCCTCAGATAATGTCGGTCAGGACGTCGAACAGTTCCTTGGCGGCCTGGATCATGCGCGCCGAGGCGTTGAACGCTTGCTGGTAAGTGGTGAGCCGGATGAGCTCCTCGTCGATATTGACGCCCTCCACGGACTGTCGGCGAGCGGCGACCTCCGAGGACACCGCCTCGGTGGTCATCCGGCGACTGTCGGCGGCTTCGGCCTGACGGCCGATCGAGGCTCCGAACTGGGCGGCATAGTCGCTGAGCGAGACCGTCAGGGCACCCAGGGTTCCAACTGCGTCGAAGCCGGTGGGCGTCTCACCGGCCGCCGCAAGGGCGCGGGCGCCGGAACCGTCGCCGGGCCGGACAGCGGGCTGGCCCGCCGCCACGGTCAGGTCCAAACGGGACAGGGCGAGCTTGTTGGGGTTCTGGACGATCTTGGGATCGACGAAGAGGCGGTCAGCGCGAGAGTTCCGCTCGATCACGCCCAGGCCGAAGAGGCCACTGACCGACGGCCCGCCGGCCCCCCGGCTGGTCAGGTCCTGGGCGATGGAAAGGTTCACCGGGGGACTCGTACTCGGGGTGAAGCTCATCTGCCCCTGGGCGTCGAGGGCGAAGGCGCCGATGAGGCCGATGCCGGTGGTGTTGGCGTTCAGGGCGGCGAGCAGGTCCGTCATGGTGGCGCCCGCGGGAACGGCGATGGTCACATCGCGGATCGGCCTGCCGTCCGACTGGGTCAGACGGAAGGTCAGGGTGTCGCCAGCGTTGAAGCCGTGCGGATCCGAAGCCGTGAGGCCGGTCTCGTAGCTGGTCTGGCCGGAGCTCTTGACGAGGTCATTGAGGCCGAAGAAGTGGGAGAAGCCCCGCCCGGCCTTCTGTGACGTGCCCTCGTCCATGGCGATGCCATTGGGCGAGGCCGCGTTGAGGGTCAGCCCGCGGTTGGTATAGGTCGCCGTGCCGAACGCCCCGAGGGCGGTATTCAGATCCGCCAGGAAGCTGGCCGGGGTGAAGGCACTCGCTGCGCCGCCGTCGACACTCAAGGTTCCCGCCGTGAAGTCGATGTCCACCCGGCGCTGGATGACGCCAGAGGCGTTGGTGACCGCCAGGGTGGCCGCACCCGTGAAGCCGCTGACTGCAGTCGGCAGGTCCAGCCCGGTGTCCCGGCCCTCGAGGAGGCTTTTCGCCGGCGAGGCGGTCGAGGCGTTGTGCGCGGCGTTCAGCCGTTCAGCGGCCCGCGACGCGAACTCCCCGAGTTGCTCGGAGAGGCCGGGCAGGTGGGTGTCGCGCAGGTCCAGGAGCCCCCGCATCTCTCCGCCGGTCACGGTGATGGGCTGCTCCCCACCCACATCATACTGCACGGCGAGGTAGCCCGGCGTAGAGTCCGAGGACCGGTAGACCAGTGTGGCGGCGGAGTCGCCGGCCAGTTCGTAGCCCTCGGAGGAGCGGATCGCCACACCGCCGGCGGACCGGGGCTGGACCTTGATGTCGATCAGGGTGGCGAGCTTGTCGATCAGGCCGGCCTGGACGTTTTCGGCGCCGGTCGCATCGCCGTTGCCGACGGAGGCGCGGCTGATGTCCGTGTTCAGGCGCGCGATCTGCGACAGGATGTCGTTGATGTCCTGGGTCGAGCCCACGGCCCGGGCATCGGCGGTGGCGACCATCTGCCGGATCTGGGTGTTGATCCGGGAGGTCTGGTTGAAGAAGTCCTCGACCACAGCCACCGACTGGGACTTGAGAATGCCGGAGGTCGGGTTCTGGGCTGCGGCGTCGAAGGTGCTCCAGACCCTGTCAAGGGACGCGAAGTAGCCTGTGTCCGAGGTCGGGTCGCCGAACAGGCTCTGGGCGTTGTCGAGGGTGCTTGCCGTCAGGCTCCAGCGACTGGAGCTGGAGGCGGCGGTGAGGCCGGCCGAGACGAGGAACTGGTCGACGATACGGCGAACGCCGCTGACCTCAGTTCCGGCCCCGGCCCCGCCGATGATGCGGTGCGTCTGGTCGATCGCCTTTCGGACATAGCCAGGGGTGTTGACGTTGGCGATGTTGTCGGACGCCGTCCGCAGGCCCGCCTGGGCCGCTAGCAGTCCGGAGGAAGCATTGTTCAGTACGGAAGTCAGCGACACGGGAACAATCCCCCTGAATCGGCAACCCTTGCGCAGTCCCGGCGATTTCTGCCGGGCTCATTAGGTAGCGCCTGCGCGAGGCCTCCGAAAAAATCCTTTCATTTCAACGCGGCGACTTCTGAAACCGCTTTGAGATGTCTTGTACGTCGCAAGTCCCAGGCCACGGCGCCAAGGACCGGTGAGGTTGGGGCCCAGGGCGGCAGGACTCGACCTTGCCGGTCGGATCGGGCCCGGCAAAAACCGCCCCCGAAGTTCAAGGCGTAGAGTGGTGAGATTAGAATTAAGTCTTTTTTTTCATATGTTTGGGTGATTTTGGAGAAGTTGGCGCGAAGGTTGCGACGTGAGGACAGGAATCGTGAGGCGCAGCAGGCGCCCCTCGCCGGAGGGTGAATCCGGACCGGTTTTTCGTCTTGTCCCTGGACGTCGCTCAAATCCTCGCGCCGGTTTCCTCCGGCCTGCTCGCCGCCGGCGCTCCTGTGTCGGACGGCCCGAATGGCGACGGCGGAGACTTCGCCGCCCTGCTCTCGGCCCTGGCCGGAGTCCTGAGTGCAAATCCCCTGGCGCCGGCGGCTGGCAGTCCGGCCGCGACGGCGCAGGTGGCGACCAGGGCAGCGCCAACGCAGGCCGGAGCCGACTCTAACTCGCCCTTCCTTGCAGTCGCGAACCCGGACGAACGGCAGGGGCTCGGAGCCCCCACCAAGTCAGACACCAGGGACTTCCAGCTTCTGGACCCCGAAACAGAGGGCGATGGGGACCCGCTGGCCGGACCTGAGCAGACGGACCCCAATCCGGCCGCCACCCTCCCCGGTGACGCACGCCTGCTCCTCGCCATGGCCCAGGTCCTGAGCCCCACGCCGGCTCCCCCATCCCCGAGCGCGCGCGAGGCCAGGGCACAGGGCGCTACCTCTGGAGAGCCCGGAGCCCCCGCAGGCCCCCAGAGCGAGGCTATCGCCGCCCGTGTCGCCCCGGGGCAAGCTTCGCCTTCCGGCTTGCCCGGCATGGTGCCAACAGGGTCGCCTCCCAGTGTATCGGGTATCGTATCGGGTATCGCTGCAGGCGCACGTCCCGACGGGGGTCAGGCCCAGCCTGCAGACAAGCCGCAGGTCAAGTCGCCGGACGTCCAGACGGCTCTCCTGGCAAGCCTTCAGGCTCCGGACATCGCGCCCGGTGCGGAA
>CAIZKE010000301.1 GCA_903933475.1 uncultured Alphaproteobacteria bacterium
CAGGATTCGCGACCTCTCCAAAACGGTGCCCGGCGGCCGGGTCCTGTTCGAGGGGCTGGACATTGACCTCTCCGCCGGCGAGGTGGTGGCGATCACCGGGGAGTCCGGTGCCGGCAAGTCCTCCCTCCTGAACCTGGTCGCTGGCCTCGACGCCCCGGATGGCGGCGAAATCTGGATCGGCGGCCGGGCCCTCTCCGGCCTGAACGAGACGGAACGGACCCGGCTGCGGCGGGAGCAGCTGGGCTTCGTCTTCCAGGCCTTCCACATCCTTCCCCACCTGACCCTGGCGCAGAACACGGCCCTGCCCCTGGTGCTGGCCGGGGTCGAGGGCGACACCGCCCTGGCCCGGGCCGCAGAGCTCCTGGCCGCCGTCGGCCTCGGCGGCCGCGAGGCCGACTTCCCGTCGCGCCTGTCGGGGGGTGAGCTGCAGCGCACGGCCATCGCCCGGGCCCTGGTGCACCAGCCCGGCCTGATCCTGGCGGATGAGCCCACAGGCAACCTGGACCCGGAGACCGCAGACCGCAGCCTCGCCCTGCTGCTGGATGCGGCGCGAACCCGGGGGGCCTCTGTCCTCCTCGTCACCCATTCGGTCCGCGCCGCCGAGGCCGCCGACCGGACCCTGATCCTCGGTCGCAGCGGCCTCAGGGACCCGCATGGCGGCTGATCCGGCGCTTCCACCGACCCTCCTGGGCTGGATGGTCCGCGGCGAGTGGAGGGCCAACCCGGTCCGAACACTGGTGGCGGTGCTCGCCATCGCCGTCGGGGTGGCGCTCGGCTTTGCCGTGCACCTCGTCAACCGCTCGGCCCTTGCCGAGTTCGACTCCGCCGTGCGCAGCGTCAGCGGTTCGGCGGACATCCGGATCGAGGCGGTGACCCCGGCGGGGTTCGACGAGGCCCTGTATCCGCGCATCGCCCGCCTGCCCGGACTTGTGGCGGTCAGCCCAGTGATCGAGATCGCCGCCCGGACGACCGCCGGCGATCCCCTGACCGTCATCGGGCTGGATCCGCTGAGGGCCGCACGGGTGACGCCGGCCCTGGCCGCCGCCGCGGGACCGGGGTCCGGCATGGGCTTCGGTTCGGGGTCCGGGAGGGGCGTGGAAGACGCCGTCTGGCTGTCCGCGGCCACGGGATGGCGGGCTGCACCCGGAGCAGGGTCCGGTACCTTCGAGATCCGGGAGGGCGGGCGACGGATTGTCATGCCCGTGGCAGGCGGTCTGCCTGGGGTGGAGGCTGGCCGGCGGATTGCCGTCGCCGACATCGCCGCCGTCCAGCAGAGGTTTGACAGGGTCGGCCGACTGACGCGGCTCGACGTCATGCTTGCACCCGGGGTCCGGCCAGATACCGCGGCCCGAGAGATCTCGGCGGTGCTACCCCCGGATGCACGCCTGGTGACGCCGGAGGCGGAGACCCGCCGCACCAGCGACCTGTCCCGCGCCTATCGCGTCAACCTGGGCATGCTGGCCATGGTCGCCCTGATGACGGGGGGCTTCCTGGTCTTTTCGGCCCAGTCCCTTTCGATCGCGCGGCGGCGACCTGCCTTCGCCCTGCTCCGGGTTCTGGGGCTCCAGAGACGGGGCCTGTTCCTGCAGGTCCTGGCCGAGGGCGCCAGCCTGGGGGTCCTTGGCGCGGCCCTGGGGCTTGCAGCCGGGATTGGACTGGCCTGGGGCGTCCTGGGCCTCCTCGGCGGCGATCTCGGGGGTGGCTATTTCAGCGGCAGCCAGCCTGTCCTCGAAATCTCTCCGGCCTGGGCGGCCCTGCACGCCGCCCTGGGGATGGCGGTGGCCATCGCCGGAAGCCTGCTTCCCGCCCTAGAGGCCGCCGGAGCACCCCCGGCTGAGGCCCTGAAGGCGGCAGGACGATCCGGGGACCCCGAGCGCCGGCCGCCCCTGGCCCCCGCCCTCGTCCTCGGGTCCGTCGGCCTTGCAGCGGCCTTCGCGCCCCCAGTCGCCGGCCTGCCCCTGTTCGGCTACGCCGCCATCGCCCTCATCCTGGCGGCAGGTGTCGCCGCCATGCCCTGGCTGGCGCGAATGATGATCGCACCCTTGGCCCGGATGAAGGCACCGGTTCCCTTCCGGCTGGCGGCTGCGCGCCTGGCGGGTGCCCCTGACCAGGCAGCCGTCGCCCTCTGCGGACTTGTGGCCAGCGCCGGCCTGATGGCCGCCATGGGCCTTATGGTCTCCAGCTTCCGGGGGTCCGTGGACGACTGGCTGGTCGCCATCCTGCCCGCTGATATCTACCTCAGGATCGCCACGGCCGAGACCTCGGGCCTGGATCCCGGCCTGCAGGCTGCCCTCGCCGCCCTTCCCGGCGTCACCGGCATGGAGTCCCGCCGGTCCCTGACCCTGAAGCTCGCGCCCGAGCGCCCCGCGGTCACCCTGTTGGCGATCCCCGTAACCCCAGGCACCAGCGTCCCCGACCTGCCCTGGCGGCGCGCCCCGACGACCGTCGGGCCGGGAGAGACCCCGGTCTGGATCTCCGAGCCCCTGTCGCGCCTCTACCACCTGGCGCCGGGAGACACCCTTGATCTTCCCCTGGCGGGGCGGTCCGAGCCCCTGCGGGTGGCGGGGGTCTGGCGGGACTATGGCCGGCAGTTCGGCGCCCTTGCCCTTCGGCGTTCGGACTATGTCCGCCTGACCGGAGATGCCGGGGCCAACGAGGCGGCGCTGACCCTGGCTCCGGATGCCGACAGGGCAGAGGTGCTGGCACAGGTGCGCCGGGCCCTGCCCCCGGACCTGGCCGCCCAGACCGAGATCGCGCCCGCTGGCGAGATCCGCCGGTCCGCCCTGCAGATCTTCGACCGGAGCTTTGCAGTGACCTACGCCCTGGAAGCGGTGGCGGTGCTGGTGGGGGTCGCCGGGGTCGCCGCGACGGTGTCGGCCCAGACCCTGGCCCGGCGAAGGGAGTTCGGCATGCTGAGGCACGTCGGTGCGGGGCGGGGCCAGATCCTCGCCATGCTGGCCCTGGAAGGCGCCTTCCTGGGCGCCGTGGGCGCGGTTGCCGGCCTCGCCCTTGGGGCGGCCATGGGCCAGGTTCTGATCCAGGTGGTGAACCCGCAGTCCTTCAACTGGACCATGGACACCCGCTGGCCCTGGGGCCTGCTGGGCGGCCTGACCCTGGCCCTGACCCTGGCCTCGGCCCTCACCGCCCTCCTTGCAGGCCGCAGCGCCCTGTCGGCGGACGCGGTACGGGCCGTGCGGGAGGACTGGTAGGATGGCGGACCTCACGCGCAGGGCCCTCCTCGCCGCGGCGGCAACCCTTTCGCCTGCATCCGCCGTCGCGGGTACCCCCGCCTTCGCCCCGGTGGTTCCGGGCCCCCGGCTGGTCTTTCCGAGGGACCACGGCGCCCACCCCGAATTCCGGACCGAGTGGTGGTACATCACCGGCTGGCTTGAAGAGAACGGCGCGCCCCTGGGCTTCCAGGTCACGTTTTTCCGTACACGGACGGGTCTGGGCGAAGACAATCCCAGCCGCTTCACGCCTCGCCAGGTCCTCTTCGCCCACGCCGCCCTTTCCGACCCCCGGACCGGTCGCCTGCTCCACGGCCAGAGGATCGCCCGCGAGGGGTTTGGACTGGCGGAGGCCTCGACCCAGGACATGGACGTCGTGCTGGACGACTGGCGCCTGGTCCGCACGCCCGTAGGCCTGCTGAAGACCCAGGCCGCGGGCGACGGCTTCAACCTCGACCTGACCCTCACGCCCACCCAGCCCCTCCTGCTCCAGGGACAGGAGGGCTTCAGTCGAAAGGGGCCCCGGCCCGGGCAGGCCAGCTATTACTACAGCCTGCCCCACCTGAAGGTCTCCGGCGTCCTCGGGCGCCAGGGGCGGCGCCGGCAGGTCCGAGGCCAGGCCTGGCTGGACCGGGAATGGTCCTCGACCCTGCTCGATCCCTCGGCGGTGGGCTGGGACTGGACCGGCGTAAACCTCGACGACGGCGGCGCCCTGACCGCCTTCCGGGTGCGCGACGCCCGGGGGCGCTCTCTCTGGACCGGCGGCTCCCTGCGTACGGCGGAGGGTCGGACCTGGAGCGCGCCCGACGGCGCCGTGGCCTTCGATCCCGGCCGCACCTGGAAGTCGCCCCGCACGGGCGCGGTCTATCCGGTGGCGCCGACCGTGCGCATGAAGACCCCCCAGGGGGAGAAGCGCTGGACCCTGACGCCCCTGTTCGACGACCAGGAACTGGACAGCCGCCCCTCGGGGGGACCTGTCTACTGGGAAGGCGCCGTCCGCATCCCCGGCGGTTCAGGCTACCTGGAACTGACCGGCTATGCCGCGCCGCTCAGGCTGTAGGCCCAGGTCACCTCCCGTCAGCTGACCCCCCGCCCTCATTCCTCCCCCCCGGGGGAGGTGGACCGCGCAGCGGGCCGGAGGGGGTCAGCTGAGGGGCCGTTGACCCCCTCAGTCGGCTTTGCCGACAGCTCCCCCTGATGGGGAGCAATTGAGCGCGGTAATTCCTCCCCCCAGGGGGAGG
>CAIZKE010000302.1 GCA_903933475.1 uncultured Alphaproteobacteria bacterium
GGATTCGACGAGGCGTTTCGTCTGACACCCTTGAGGTCTGTCCCGACGGGAAAGGGGAGATCCGCTTCGTCACCCCACCCAAGGGGCCGGTCCCGCATGACGCCGTGCACCTCTTCGTCGAGCAGGGCTTTGGCCTGCAACGCGGTTTCTGGGGCCGGGTCGCCGAGGGTCTGGCGCCCGACGACCTCCAGGCCCTGGCCTCGGCCGGCGGCCATCCCAGCGCTTCCCGGGCGCATACCGCCGATTCCGGCATCCTCCAGCTCCTCCAGGCTGAGCGCCTGGTCGAGATCTTCGAGGCCGACCTCTGGGGCGGCTGCCAGGGCGATGAAGCCGACCTCCTGGCCCTTGCCGGGACCGCCTGCGCCAATTCGCACGTCCCCCTGCCGCCTATCCCCACCGGGGCCGTGGCCAGCGTCCGCGCCGGCCTCGCCGCCTTCGCACGGACCTGGGCCGACCTCCCGCGGGGCGGGGAGGTGGCGTTGGAGTGGGTGGGATAGGGGGGCACCAGGGCCAGCGCAACAGGCGGTGATTGTCACGCACTTGGCGCAAGCGGCGGCTCTGCTAGGCTCTGGCGCGGACCCCAATCCGGAGCCCCCTCGATGATCTTGCTGCGATCCACGCCCATCCTGCGGATCTTTGACGAAGCGCTGGCACGCGCCTTCTATCTCGACTTTCTCGGTTTCCAGGTCGACTTCGAGCACCGCTTCGAGGCTGGCGCTCCCGTCTACCTGGCGGTCAGCCGGGATGGCCTGGCCCTGCATCTTTCCGCCCACTACGGCGACGCCAGCCCGGGCGCGTCGGTGCGGTTCGAGACCTCTGACGTCGACGCCCTGTGCGCCGACCTCCGGGCGCGGAGCAACCCGCATGCCCGTCCCCAGGTGGAGGATACGCCCTGGGGAACCCGCGACTTCACCGTCTGGGATCCCTTCGGCAACCGCCTGACCTTCTCCAATGTCGTGGACGACTGAAGGCGGCTTCGGGGCGCTAGGTATAGGAACTAGTCTCCAGACAGGATCGTGGCCAAGTCGCCCCGCAACCTCAGTCGGCGGCGGATCCGGCTGAGCGCCACTGGGGTAATGCGGAGGAAGGCGGCGATCTCTTGCAGCTCCAGACGTTGCGCCAGATCCAGATCGCGGCGGATGAAGGCCAGGTATCTCGCCTCCGCGGCAAGGCACAGAAGGTCCTCCTCCCGCTGACGCTTACGTTCGAGGAGCGAGGCCTGGAAGCCAGAGGCGGCCGTTCTCAGCGCGGGGTTTGCTTCCAGCTGGGCGGTGACCCAGGCCAGCCTGACGACGCCGAGGGAACACTCTTCCAGGGCCGGGGCACCGAAGGACGGTGCCGGCTCTGTGGCTGAGACGGGTCCGAAGACGCCCTGATCGACAATGAAGCTCTTGGTCCAGACCTCGCCGCCCGCCATGGGATAGCAGAGCTTTACGAGCCCGCGGGTCAGGATGCAGACCGGCGTGGCGTCTTGCCGGTGCGCAAAGATCTCGGTTCCGGAGCGAACAGAGCGCGCACGCCATTCCCCGCTGCGGCAGGCTTCCGCCTCAAGCAGGGTCGCGAAGGCCTGTCCGGGATCGCTGGCTTCCACTGAACCTCGGTCAATCGTGATGCCTGCAATCTGTGCCAAGAAGGGTCAGAAATGGAAAGGGAGGGTCATGGACTTTCAAGGACGCACGATCTGCATCACCGGGGCATCACGAGGCATCGGATTCGCCCTTTGCGAGGCCTTCGCCCGGCGGGGCGCGGCCACGCTCATTGCGGCGGGACGCAGCCGCGGCGAGCTTCCCGACAGGATGGGACAGGCCCGGATCGCCTTCGTGGAGGTCGACCTGTCTGATCCCGCGGGTTCTGGCCGCCTGGCCCAGGCCGTTGCCGAGGCACACGGGGATTGCTCTGTACTCGTGAACAATGCCGGGACACAGGAAATCGTCGACTGCGTCGCCCCGGACGCCGGCGAGGCCGCAGGCCGCATCGCCCGAGAGATCCAGCTGAACTTCATCACCCCGGTGACCCTTGGTCTACATCTCATGCCGGTGCTGCTGCGTCATCGCGAGGCCGCCATCTGCAACATCACCTCGGGTCTCGCCCTGGCGCCCAAGCAGTCGGCTCCGGTTTACTGCGCCACGAAGGCGGGTCTCTCCAACCATACCCGCGCCCTTCGCTACCAGGCGCAGGCGAGGGCGCCGAACGTGAAGGTTATCGAGGCCCTGCCGCCCCTGGTGGACACCGACATGACCCGCGGCCGGGGCTCTGGGAAGCTCAGCCCGGAGGCCTGCGCCGAACAGATTGTCGAGGGCATGCGCCGGAAACGCCCGGTCATCGACGTCGGCAAGACGCGCCTGCTCCGTGCCGTTCTCCGGCTTTCGCCCGCCCTCGGCTACAGGATCCTCCGGGAGGGTTGAGCCGCGCGGAGGTCTCGCAGCGTCAGCGCGATGACCTAGGGCGGCGGCGAAGGCGCTCCGGCACCAACAGGATCCAGCGGGCCAGGGCCGCCAGCGGTGACAGCACCAGTCGCTCCGCGGCGAGCCGGTGATTGGCCAGAATGAAGAGCCAGGCCGGAAAGTCGCTCCTGCGCCAGCGGGCGTCACCCACCGCCTCGCTTCGCTCAACCAGGCGATGGCCGATGAGGCCCGGCGCGCCGTGGATCACCGGAAAGAGCAGGACAGAGAGCTTCCAGAAGCCGGGAGCCGCCAGCGTCGCGGCGACCCAGGCCAGGCCGGCCAGCGTGCCAAAGACGTGCAGTGCCACATTGAGGGGTTGGCGATGCTCGGGAAGATACACGTCCCGATAGAAGGTCGAAAAAGCCAGGGGGGATTCAGTCATCAGTTCGCTCCAATCGTCTGGGTTATGGCGCCCGCGGAAGCGGGGGCGCCCCGTCTTGGCTCCGGACGGCTTTCCGAGTATGTGAGCAATTGCTCGCGTAAAGGACTCGCATTCCCCGCCATGGACAAACCCCATCTGGAGGCCCGAAAGGCGCCGAAGCAGGCCCGTTCCCTGGCCACCGTGCAGGCGATCCTGACCGCAGGGGCTCGCGTTCTGGCCCGGGAGTCGCTGGCCGGCTTCAACACCAACCGCATCGCCGAGGTCGCGGGCGTGAGTGTCGGCTCGCTCTACCAGTACTTCCCGAACAAGGCCGCCCTGGCGGTGGCGCTGATCGAGCAGGAGCGAGAGCGGCTCGCCGTCGCTCTGGAGGCGGCGGTGGCCTCCGTCTCCGACGCCCCGCTTCTTGAGGGCCTCAGCCGGCTGGCCCGGCTTGCAATCGAGCAGCAGTTCCAGGACCCGGTCTTCGCCGCGGCGCTGGACCATGAGGAACGCCGTCTGCCCCTCGGGACCCGACTGGCGTCGAGTGAGAGCCGGCTCGTCGGCGCGATCCTTAAGTTCCTGGAAGATCACCGGGACGAGCTGATCCCCTTTCCGGATGGAAGCCCGGAGGA
>CAIZKE010000303.1 GCA_903933475.1 uncultured Alphaproteobacteria bacterium
GCCTGGAGGACCTGGTTGGTGGGGACCCGCAGCACAACGCTGAGGCCCTGCGCGCCGTGCTGTCCGGGACGCCGGGACCCTACCGCCACATCGTCCTGCTGAACGCTGCCGCTGCCTTCCTGGTAGCCGACCGGGTCCGGTCCCTGGCCGAAGGCGTCAGCCTCGCCGGCCAGGTGATCGACGACGGCCGGGCCCTTGCGGCCCTGGACGCCCTGGTGCGGATTTCCAACGGCCAATGACCGACATCCTCGCCCAGATCGCCGAGTACAAACGTGCCGACGTTGCCGGACGCAAGGCCCAGCGCCCGCAGTCGGAGGTGGAAACCGCCGCCGCCGCCGCGACGGCACCTCGCGGCTTTGCCGCCGCCCTGACGGCAGCGGCCCGCCCCGGCCGACTGGCCCTGATCGCCGAGATCAAGAAGGCTTCGCCCTCCAAGGGACTGATCCGGGAGGACTTCGATCCTCCCACCCTTGCCCGGGCCTATGCCGCCGGTGGCGCCGCCTGTCTGTCGGTTTTGACGGACGGTCCCAGCTTCCAGGGCGATGACGCGTATCTTGTGGCCGCCCGGGCGGCGACCCCCCTGCCCTGCCTGCGCAAGGATTTCCTGGTCGACCCCTGGCAGGTCGCCGAATCGAGGGCCCTCGGTGCCGACGCCATCCTCGTGATTCTGGCCATGGTGGATGACGGCCTGGCCGGCGAGCTCATGTCGGAAGCCGCGCGGCTAGGCATGGACGCCCTGGTCGAGGTGCACGACTCGGCTGAGATGCACCGGGCCGGCATCCTGGGTGCCCGGCTCGTCGGGGTGAATAACCGCGACCTCCGCAGCTTCGTGACCGACCTTGCCGTCACGGAGAAGCTTTCCCACCAAGTACCGGAAAATGCTCAGCTTGTCACTGAAAGTGGCATCTCGGTCCGGGCCGACGCTGAACGGCTCGCCCGCTCGGGAGCCGTCGCCATGCTGGTGGGCGAGAGCCTCATGCGACAGGCCGACGTGACCGCTGCCACCCGGGATCTGCTCGGGGCCTAGCCTGTCTGTCTCCAAGGCCCCGCTTGACAAGTTTCGAGAACACCTGAAGAACATCCGCCGAAGTTGTTGCTTTGTTCCCTGGAGGGGGCTCCGGACATGCTGACGCGCAAACAGCACGAGCTGCTGATGTTTATCCACGAACGTATCAAGGAGGCGGGTGTCTCCCCGTCCTTTGACGAGATGAAGGACGCCCTTGATCTGGCGTCCAAGTCGGGGATCCACAGGCTGATCACGGCTTTGGAGGAGCGGGGCTTCCTGCGCCGCCTGCCCCATCGGGCCCGGGCCCTGGAGGTCATCAAGCTTCCCCAGCAGGCTACCACCTCTGCGCCGCCCAAGGGCCGCGGGCCGGCCCGGCTTTCCGTGGTAGACCCCGGGGAGCCGCCAGCCCTTGCGCCCCTGGCCGCCAACGACACCCGGGAGCTCTCGGTCCTTGGCCGTATTGCCGCCGGCACGCCCATCGAGGCTATCCAGCAGGAACGCGACCGCATGCACGTGCCCGAGTCCATCCTCGGCGCTGGAGAGCACTTCGTGCTGGAGGTCCAGGGCGATTCAATGATCAACGCCGGCATTCTGGACGGCGACAAGGTCGTCATCCGCCGGACGGACTCCGCCAACTCGGGCGACATCGTGGTGGCCCTGGTCATGGGCGAAGAAGCCACCCTCAAGCGCCTGCGGCGCAAAGGAGCCTCCATCGCCCTGGAAGCCGCAAACCCCGCCTATGAGACCCGCATCTTCGGGCCCGACCAGGTGGCGGTGCAGGGCAAGCTCGTAGGCCTTATCCGCGCCTATCACTGAGCGGTTGACCAGGGCCGTTGCCCCCTCAGGGGCTGGGCCCACAGCACCCGCCAGCCCCCTGCGGGATCCCGCCAGAGTTCGGCAGAACCGCCGCGCCTGAAGTCGTCCTCATCGAGCACATAGGGGGCCGCACAGGGACCCTCCGGCCTCGGTGCCCGCAGGATCACCAAATCGACTGAGGCGCAGGCTGCAGAAAACTCTCTTTCGACCTGCGCCGGACGCCGGGTCCAGATGACCGCGACCGGAAGGTCGCCGCTATCAGACCTGCAGCCGTATGGACTGCAGATGAAACCCTCGGGTGCCTCAGGCGTTTCCGCCTCCAGGGCGAGCCCCCGCCGCCGGGACCAGACTTCAGCGCCGAAGCGACGGACCTCCGGCCGAAGCGCCTGGGCCGACTCTCCCATCCGGATGGCTGCGGCAGAGGCGTCCTGGGCGATCCAGATATCAGGCGGCGGAAGCCGCGGCGCCAGGTGGACAGCCAGGGCCAGGGGGAGGCCCAGCCAGCGCAGGGGGCCGCTCCAGAGACAGACAAAGAGGATCCCCAGGAAGGCCGCGGGAAGGGTCCAGGGCGGAGCGCTCGCGACAATGCGCTCGGCACCCGGAAGGCTGGCGAAGGTCGACGCCACGGCGTTCAGGGCGTCGATCCCGAACCCGGCGATGGCGAGTGGGAAGTCCCCCAGCCCCAGGGGCGTCAACACCACCCCCACGGCGAGGGCCGGCATGAGCAGCAGGGTGGAGACCGGCTCGCTGAGCAGGTTCGCGGGAAGCCCGTAAACGGCCACGCGATTGAAGTGCTGAAGGGCGAAGGGGGCGGTCGCCAGCCCCGCCACCAGGGAGATCATCACACCGGCCACGAAGGCGGAGCGGGTGCCCTGGAACAGGCGGACCAGCCAGGGCGTCGAGATTTCCCGGACCGGCCTCGGCATCGCCTCGGCCAGGGCGACGAGCGCGGTGGTGGCGGCAAAGGACATCTGGAAGCCCGGCTGGGTGATGGCTTCCGGGCGGATCAGGAGCAGCAGGGTCGCGGCGAGGGCAAGGGTCCGCAGGCTGATGGCCCGGCGGTCCGCCAGGATCGCGGCGAAGGCGGCGAAGGCCGTCACCGCCGACCTCACCGCCGGGTCCGGGGCGCCAGAGAGGACAAGGTAACCGAGTACGGCCAAGCCCCCGGCTGCAGCTGCCAGCTTGCGGCCAGACAGCCTGAGGGCCAAGGCAGGGGCAAGGGCGACGGCCAGGCGAACCAGGGCGAAGACGAAGCCTCCGACAATGGCCATGTGCAGCCCCGAGATGGAGATGATGTGGGCCAACCCCGCTGCCCGCAGGGCTTCGACCTGGGCGGGGGGCACGAAGGCTTCGTGACCCGTGGTCATGGCCGCCGCCAGCCCCCCGCGGTCGGGTCCCAACTGGTCCACGAGGCGACGGGTTAGCGACCACCGGAAGGCGTTGACCCCGATCTGGAGCCTGAGGCCGGACGGCAGGTCTGCATCCCGCCGCTGCAGGCGCACAGGTTCACCAAGGGCCAGGCCGACGCCTCCGACGCCCCTGAAGTAGGCGTCCCGAGCGAAGTCATAGGCACCGGGAGCAGAGGGCGGAGGCGGCGGGTTGAGCAGAGCGCTGACGGAAATGCGATCACCTGGGGCTGGAGGCAGCATCGTCCCCCGAAGGGTCAAACGCACCCGGACCGGGGTCGCCTCGGGCGACAGGCCCGAGATCGAGACAGGCGCCAGCAAGATGCGGGGACCGCCCTGCCCCGGGCTGGCGACATCGACCACGACGGCCTCCACGCGGCGGACGCCCCCTGACACTGGCGCGACCGGCGCCCGTACCACCTCGGTCCGGATGCAGGCCGCTGCGAAGCCTACAAGGCCACAGGCCAGCAGAAGGAGCGCCCCACCGCCCCGGCGATGTGTCGCCACACCCAGGCCGACCGCAGTGAGGACACTCGCCGCCAGGAGGGCGAGAGCGGCAGAGATCCAGGAAGGCTCCAAAGGAAGGGCGAAGTTCACGGCCGCACCGAGGCCCAGGGCGACCGGGATCCAGAGGCCAAGGCGGCCGGCCTGCAGACTGGCCTGGGCGCCAAGCCAGGCCCCGAGCCGCAGGCCCCTAGGACCCCGGGTGGCGTGCATGCTAAGAGGCGGCCCGTCGCCCCGCACAGAGGCTTCAGTCATCGGTTCCGGAACTCCCATGAGCGAACGTCAGGTCGTCACGCGCATCGCGCCCTCGCCCACCGGGTCCATGCACATCGGGACGGCCCGCACCGCCCTGTTCAACTGGCTCTACGCCCGACGGACAGGTGGAAAGTACCTGCTGCGGATCGAGGACACCGACCGGGAGCGGTCCACGGATGGGGCGGTGAAGGTGATCCTCGACGGCCTTTCCTGGCTGGGCCTGGAGCCGGACGAGGCGCCGGTCTTCCAGTTCACCCGGGCCGAGCGTCACCGCGAAGTGGCGCTGGACCTGTTGGCCCGGGGCAGCGCCTATCGGGACTACATGTCCCCCGACGAACTGACCGAGGAGCGCGAGCGCGCCCGGGCTGAAGGCCGGGTGGTCCGGTCTCCCTGGCGCGATGCCGAGGGGCCTGTCGACGCCGGGCAACCGCATGTGATCCGCCTGCGCGCGCCGCAGGTGGGAGCGACGCGGATCGACGACCAGGTCAAGGGCGAGGTGGTCTTCCAGAACGTTGACCTGGATGATCTGATCCTGCTGCGGACCGACGGGACGCCCACCTACAATCTGGCCGTCGTGGTCGATGACCACGACATGGGCGTGACCCACGTCATCCGGGGCGACGACCACCTGAACAACGCCGCCCGGCAGACGCATATCTATCAGGCCATGGGATGGGAAACGCCGGTCTGGGCTCATCTGCCCATGATCCACGGTCCAGACGGCAAGAAATTGTCCAAACGCCACGGCGCCCAGGCGGTCAGCGAATTTGACGACATGGGCTACCTGCCGGAGGCCCTGCGCAACTACCTGGCCAAGCTGGGCTGGGGGCATGGCGACGACGAGATCTTCTCGGACGCCCAGGCCGCGGCCTGGTTCAATATCCGCGACGTGGTCGGAGCCCCGGCGCGCCTGGACTGGGACAAGCTCAACCACCTGAACAACCATTACCTGCGGAAGGCCGAACCGGAGCGATTGGCCGGCCTGGTCGAGAAGGTCCTGAAGAGCCGCGACTGGCCGGTCCATGACGGAGACACCGAGACCCTCCTGCGCACCCTGCCCCTGGTCCGGGAGGGTGCCTCGACGGTACTGGACCTGGCGGACGCGGTGATCTTTGCCCTGCGGCGACGCCCCCTGGACCTGCCGGAGAAGGCGCGCACCTTGCTGACGGACGAGACCCGGGCCCGGCTCGGACGCCTGTCGATGAGCCTGGCGGGATCGGAGTGGACTGTCCCCGCCCTGGAGGCGACGATCCGGGGCTTTGCCGAGACCGAAGGCGTAGGGATCGGCAAGTTCGGACCTGCCCTTCGGGCCGTCCTGTCTGGCGGATCGCCGGCTCCGGACCTGGCGGGCGCCTTGATTTCCATCGGCAAGGCCGAAAGCCTCGCCCGGATTCAGGATGCGCTTCCTAACGAACCGTTAGTGGATATAAGGCTTTAAAATCGTGGTTTAACTTCTTCCGGAACGAGGGGATGTGATGGGGGATACGGCAAAAATTAGCGTCGAGGGCAAGACCGTCGAGCTCCCGGTATTGCGGGGAACCGACGGCCCGGCCGTGGTGGATATCCGCAAGCTTTATGCGGAAGCAGATGTCTTCACCTACGACCCCGGCTTTACATCGACCGCGTCCTGCGAAAGCAAGATCACCTTCATCGACGGCGACAAGGGGATCCTGCTTCACCGCGGCTACCCGATCGACCAGCTGGCCGAGGACTCGACCTTCCTGGAGGTCTGCTACCTCCTGCTGAATGGTGACCTGCCCAACGCCAAGGAATTCGAGACCTTCCAGAATACGATCACGAACCACACCATGGTTCATGAGCAGTTTGATCGCTTCTTCCAGGGCTTCCGTCGGGATGCTCACCCGATGGCTATCATGGTCGGTGCCGTTGGTGCCCTGTCGGCCTTCTACTATGACAGCGCCAATATCGAAGATCCGCAGCAGCGCATCATCTCCTCGCACCGGCTGATCGCCAAGATGCCGACCATTGCGGCCCGGGCGTTCAAGTACTTCCGGGGCCAGCCCTTCGTTTATCCGCGCAACGATCTCTCCTACTCGGAGAACTTCCTCCGCATGTGTTTCTCGGTGCCCGCCGAGGACTGGAAGCCGAACCCGGTCCTGACCAAGGCCATGGATCGCATCTTCATCCTGCACGCGGACCACGAGCAGAACGCCTCGACCTCCACCGTCCGCCTTGCCGGTTCGTCGGGTGCCAATCCCTTCGCCTGCATCGCGGCCGGCATTGCCTGCCTCTGGGGACCCAGCCACGGCGGGGCCAACGAGGAAGCCCTGAACATGCTGGCGGAGATCGGGACGGTCGACCGCATCCCGGAATACGTCCAGGGCGTAAAGGATCGGAAGTACCGGCTGATGGGCTTCGGCCACCGGGTCTACAAGAACTACGACCCCCGCGCGAAGGTCATGCAGCAGACCTGCCATGAGGTCCTGGCCGAGGTGGGCAACCCGGACGACCCCCTGCTGAAGGTGGCGATGGAGCTCGAGAAGATCGCGCTCAACGACCCCTACTTCGTGGAGCGCAAGCTCTATCCGAACGTCGACTTCTACTCGGGCATCACCCTGCGGGCCCTCGGCTTCCCGCCGGAAATGTTCACCGTCCTGTTCGCCCTGGCGCGCACGGTGGGCTGGATCTCCCAATGGAAGGAAATGATCGAGGATCCGTCGCAGAAGATCGGCCGTCCGCGCCAGATCTATACCGGCGCCCCGGCCCGGGATTACGTCCCCGTCGACAAGCGCGGCTGATCCCCTAACAGCACTTCCGAGACGACCTGCGCGGCGGCCTCCGAGGGATCGGGGCCGCCGCGTCCCATTGTGTCGAGGGCTTCGTCCTGCGCCGACGCCTGGGCGCGTGAGAGCCCGGGGTCCCGCAGACGGCGATCCAGCTCGGCGGCGAGCCTCGGGCCCGTACAATCGCCCTGGATAAGCTCCGGCGCCACGAAACGCCTGGCAGCGATATTGAACAGGACCACCCAGGGCGTGCGGATGATGAACCGGGCGAGGAAGTGGGTGACGGCCCCCAGGCGGTAGGCCACCACCATGGGAACGCCGGCCTGAGCAACCTCCAGCGTGACGGTCCCGGAACAGGCCAGGGCCAGGTCCGCCGCCTTCATGGCCTCGAGCTTCTCGGATTCGCCCTCGATGACATGGACCCGGAAGGGCCAGCCCGCCGTAGCGGCGCGCACCGCGCCTGAGACGGCTTCGGCGACCGGCAGGACAACCTGCAGGTTGGGATGGTCAGCCTTGAGCCTCCGGATCGCGTCCTCGAAGGGCGGCAGGAGTCTCTCGACCTCCCCAGGCCGGCTACCTGGCAGGACAAGCAGGACAGGCGCGGTCGGGGCAATGCCATGCCGGGCCCGGAAGGCCGAAGGATCGCAGGTCGAGAAATCCATGTGGAGCGCAGGATTACCGACGAAGGTCGTGGGCAGACCCCAGGCTTCGAAATAGGGCGGCTCGAAGCTGTTGATCACCAGGAGGTGGTCGACGAGGCCCGCCAGGGCCTTGGCGCGTCCGGGCCGCGTCGCCCAAACCTGGGGGGCCACGTACTTTACCAACTTGACCTGGGGGGCCTGTCTGCGAATGGCCCGGGCGGCCAACCAGCTGAAGCCCCAGGAGTCGATCAGGACGACCAGGTCGGCCCGCTCCCGGACTACCGCCTCGGCCACGTCCTGCGCACGGCGGCGCACCCGGGGAAGGGCAAGGAGACCCTCGAGCAGGCCGAAGACCGAGATCTCCGACATGTCGAACAGGCTGGGGATTCCCGCCTCGGCCATGCGGGGGCCGCCCACGCCCACGAGGCGGAGGCTGGAGCCCAGCCGAGCCTGAAGCGCAAGGGCCAGGCCCGCGCCCCGGTCATCCCCGGAGGGCTCGCCTGCGACCAGCATGACTGTGGAAGGCGAAGCGATCACGATGCCTCAACGCCAACCACGAAGAGGCCAAGCTCGTCCGCCAGGGCGATGACCGCCTCGCGTTCGAGTACCAGGGTCCGGCCCGCCTCCCCGCCAATGCCGGCCAGGCCCGCACGCGCGGCACCCCGGACCGTGGCGGGCCCAAGGGTCGGGAGATCAACCCGGGTCTCCTGGATCGGCTTTGGCGCCTTGGCGAGAACGCCCCTGCGGGCGCCCTCCCGGCCCCGGAGGGCCGGTGCCACCTCGTCCGCGACCCGCCGCAGCATGGCGTCGGTGCCTTCCTGGGCCTCGACGGCAAGGACCAGGCCATCGCAGACCACCGCCCCCTGCCCGATATCGAGTTCCCCGACCCGCCGGGCAATCTCAAAGGCCCGCTGAAGGTCAGCCTGGTGGTGGGCGTCAGGGCGCCAGCGACCCAGGGGACCCGCGCCGAGGAGCAGGTCACTACGGGCCTCATGGGCACCTTCAATGGCGAAACCTTCCTTGCGGAACTCCTCCAGGACGGCTCTCAAGAGGGCGTCATCGCCTTTCCGGGCCTCCAGGATCAGGCGCGGCAGCATGGCCACGCCCCGCAGATCGGGCTTGAGGGCAGAAAAGTCGGGGCGGGCGACATTCCCGGCCAGGCAGACAGAGGCGCATTCGGCCTGCTTGAGGACCCGGATACAGCGCCCAATCTCTGCCAGTCCCACCTCGGCCCCAGGGAAGGCCTCCATGGCCACATCGGCGAAGCCTCGGAGGCGCACCACAAAGAGGGGCCGGCCGGCGTCCTGGCAGTGACGGGCGATCTGCAGGGGCAGGTCACCCCCGCCGGCGATGAGGCCCAGGCGTCCGGGCACCTCGACTAGTCCTCCCGGGCTGGAAGGCAGATGGGACGATTGGCCTCATCAGCGCGAATGAAGTCGATCACCTCCATCACGGGCGCGCTGTGTCCGTAAAGGGCGAGGGTATCCTCGATCCGCTCCTGGAAGCTGCCTTCGCGGGCGAAGAGGAGCCGGTAAGCGGCCCGCAGGTGACCTATGGTCTCGCGGCTGAAGTCACGGCGCCTCAGCCCGACCAGGTTGAGGCCCTCGAGGTGGGCGTGGTTACCCCACACCAGGCCATAGGGGATAACGTCCTTGGTCACGGCCGCGAGACCGCCGATGAAGGCGAAGCGACCCACCCGGCAGTGCTGGTGGACGGCGGCGAGACCCGACACCATGACGTGGTCGCCGATCTCCACATGGCCTCCCAGGGTGGCGGAGTGGGCAAGGATGACATTGTCGCCGACCTTGCAATCATGTCCCACATGGCTCGTCGCCATGAACATGCCGTCATGACCGACCTGGGTGACCCCACCGCCATTGGCCGTGCCGATGTGCATGGTCACGTGCTCCCACATCTGGTTCCGGTCGCCGATCACCAGCTCGGTCGGCTCGCCCCGGTACCCTGTATGGTGGGGCGGACCGCCCAGGTTCGAGAAGTTCCGCACAAGGCAGTCGGCACCGATGGTCGTGTGGTTCTCGATGACCACATGGGCGAGAACCCGGGTGCGGGCGCCGATGCGAACGTGCTCGCCGATCAGGCTGAACGGTCCGACGCTGACCCCCTCGTCCAGCTGGGCACCGGGCGCGACAATGGCGGTCGGGTGAATGTCCACGGTCATTGCGGCGTCTCCACCAGCATGGCGGCGAATTCCGCCTCGGCGGCGACCTTGTCGCCAACCATGGCGCGCCCCTCGAACTTGAAGAGCCCGCCCCGGGCCCTGGCGACCCGCACATTGAGTTTCAGGAGGTCGCCTGGCCGGACAGGGTGCCGGAAGCGGCAGTTGTCCAGCGAGGCGAAGAGGATGGTCTTGCCGCGCGGGTCGACGTCGAGGGTCTTGGACATCAGGACCGCGCCGGTCTGGGCCAGGGCCTCGACGATGAGGACGCCGGGCATGACCGGATACTCCGGGAAGTGCCCCTGGAAGAAGCCTTCGTTGATGCTGACCGCCTTGATCCCAACAATGGACTGACCGGAGACGTAGTTCTCCGCCCGGTCGACCAGGAGGAAGGGAAAGCGGTGCGGAATGCGAGCCAGGATCTCGTTGATATCGATGGCATCGCCGGCGGTCTCTTCAGTCATGACTCCGCTCCCTTCCTGCGCCGGCCGGCGGACCGGGAAACCCAGGCCACCTCGCGCAGCCATTTCTGGACAGGCTGGGCCGGGAAGCCGCCCCAGGTCTCACCTGCGGGAACGTCACGAAGGACCCCCCCCGAAGCGCCGATGCGCGCGCCATCCCCGATGGTGACATGATCGGCGATGCCGGCCTGGCCGCCAAACTGGCAGCCATCCCCGATCGTCACACTGCCGGAAATGCCGGCCTGGCCCGCGACGACGCAGTTCCGGCCGATGCGGACGTTGTGGGCGATCTGCACCAGGTTATCGATCTTGGTATTCTCGCCGATGACGGTGTCCTCGTAGGCACCCCGGTCGACGGTGGTGCAGGCCCCGATCGTCACGCCGTCCTGAAGGATCACCCGGCCCAGCTGGGGGATATCGATGATACCGGCGGATCCCGCCGTGGCCCCGAAGCCGGGCTCGCCAATCACGGCTCCAGCCAGGATCTTCACACGGTCACCGATGAGGGCAAAGCCGATCGAGACGTTGGCCCCGATCCGGCAGTCGCGCCCGATGGCGACGCCCGGGCCAATGACGGTGTTGGGTCCGATCACGGTTCCTGATCCGATGGAGGCGCCCTGCCCCACTGCCACGCCCGGCCCCAGGACGGCGCCCGACTCCAGACGCGCATCCGGCGAGATGGCAGCCGCGCCCACATGCCGCCTTGGTGGATGAAGAGCCGCAGCCACGACCGCGTAGGCACCCTGAGGGTTGCGATGGACAAGCGGCGTGCAGCCGGCCGGTAGACTTGTCGCCAGAGCTTCGGGAACGAAACACGCCGTCGGCGGCACCTCGGCCATTGCCTGGAGGAAGGCTGGAGCCGTCACGAAGACCAGGGCACCTGGACCGCCCCTGGAGGCGATGGCCACGCGGTCGACGCGGACAGCTCCGGCACCATCAGGTATGTGGGCACCGGTCAGCTGGCCAATAGCCTCCAGGGTCAGGGGGGGCGTCGACTCAAAGAAACGCGGATCAGGCATGATGATGCATCTTTCCTGACCCGCGACGCCGACGCCAGACCCCTCGAGCGCGTACCACAGGCGTGGGCCCCGCTTTTGTGGCCGTAAGGCGTTCCAGACCGTGAAGTCGAGCCTGTTTGGCCCCTTCAGACGTTCCGTCTGAAGGGAACAGGCATTAGGGCTTCCGGGCAGGCTGAGCCGGAGCGGCCGGCGCGGCCTGGTCCAGGCGTTCCCGGTCAAAGGCGAACTGGGTGATCTTGGCGTTCAGGCCCGTGATGACCGACGGGGTGATGTCCATGGCCGGATTGGCGAGGATGACGGCATCCCGCTGGATCAGCAGGCTGCACCTGGCCTGCTGGTAGGACCCCCGGATGACCGGCTCGAGCTCCTGGCCGACACGTCCCAGGGCCTTCTGCTGGGTTGCCTGGAGTTCGCGTTCCCGGATCTGAGCCTTGCGCTGAAGGGCGTTGGCGCGGACCTGGAGGGAAGCGTTCTTCTGGTCGAAGCTTCCCTGATCCAGGGAGGCCTTCTGGGCGTCCAGGGCCTTGGCCTCGTTCTGCAGGGCGGTCTGCTCGGTGGATAGCTCGGTCTGGACCTGCTGGGTGATCTGCTGGAGGCGGGTCTGGACGTACTTGCCCACAGTCGAGGCACCGATGGCGCCGTCGAGGGATAGGATGCAGACCCCGGTGAGCGGCGGGCCGTGGTTGACCGGCGGCGCCGCAGGCTGAGTCTGGGCCTGAGCGGGAGCGGCGAGCAGGACCGCCGCGGTGGCGGCCATCAGAAGGGCGGATTTGTTCATGTGTGTGATCTCAGAATTTCGTGGTTTGCGAGAAGCGGAAGGTTTCATCCCGGTCGTAATCCTCCTGCTGGAGGATATGGCTGAAGTCGAAACGGATCGGTCCCATGGGTGAGCGCCAGAAAATCGACAAACCTGCGGAGGCGCGCAGGGACAGGTCGTCGTAGATGCCTGGAATGACGTTACCGTCGATATCGAGTTTCACGGAGTCATCTAGCTTCCCGAGGGTCCCGATGTCGGTGAAGAGCGAGGCCCGGATCCCATACTGCTGGGGAATGAAGGTCGGTACTGTCAGCTCCGCGGAGCCGATGGCAAAGACCTCGCCGCCGAGGGCATCGGACCGGCCGTAGCTCGTGTCCCGGGGGCCAATACCGGCCACCTTGAAGCCCCGGAAGGAATTACCCCCCTTGTAGAAGCGGTCGTTGATCCTGACGGCATCGTCGCCCCATCCAGAGACATAGCCGCCGCTGCCGGAGAGGCTGAGGACGAAGTCCTTGTTAAAGCCGTGGTACCAGCCGCCTTCCAGTTCGTTCCGGATGTACTTCACGTCGCCGCCCAGGCCGGCAAAGTCCTGCGACGCACTGATGAAGAAGCCGCGGCTCGGGCGGACTGGACTGTTCCGCCGGTCGAGTGTGACCTGATAGCCAATGAGCGAGGTCGTGTAGCGTCCCCTCTGGTCGCAGAGGGTCTGGGAAACCTGCTGTTGGGACGGATCGCAGTAGTAATCCGGCACCTGGACATCATCATCGCGCAGGACATAGCGCATGGTCATGAAGGAGTCGGCCGTCAGTGGGAAGCCGACGCGGAAGTTCGTACCGAGGGTGGTGGTCTTGTAGGAGGAGTATTCCGAAAGATCGTAGACGAAATAGTAGACGTCGACGCCGGCGCGCAGATTGCGGCCAAGGAACCGGGGCTCCGTGAAAGAGAGATCCACCTGCTTGCGATAAGAGCCCCAGGACACCCGCGCCCGGGCATCCTGGCCACGGCCACGAAAGTTCTTCTCTGTGATGCCAATGTCGATCATCAACTGGTCGACCGAGGAATAACCCGCGCTGAAGGTGAGTTCGCCTGTCGCCTGTTCCTCGACCTTGACCATCAGATCCGTGCGATCAGGATTGCCGGTGGGGATTTCCTCGATATTGACGTCCTTGAAGAAGCCGAGAGCCCTCAGGTTATTCTTGGAACGGTCCACGAGGGCGCGGTTGTAGGCGTCGCCCTCAACAAGGTTCAGTTCCCGACGGATGACGCTGTCGAGGGTCTGGTTATTGCCTACGATGTCGATCCGGTTGACGTAGACCCGCGGGCCTTCATTGACCTGGAAGACCACGTCCACCATGCGGGTCTTGGGATCCGCCACATACCGGGGACGCACGTCCACCGAGGCAAAGCCAGCGGCACCCGCGGCAAAGGTCAGGGCGTCGGTCGCCGTCTCGATGCGCTGGTCCTCGTAGATCTCGCCGGACTGGATCGGGACGAGCTGGGTCAGCAGGGCGGTGTCGAGTTTCTTGAGTTCGGTCTCCACCGAGATCTTGCCGAACTTGTACCGGGGGCCCTCCTCCAGCGAGTAGGTGACGGCAAAACCATTCCGCGACGGTGAAAGCTCCGCCACCCCGGAGATAACGCGGAAATCGTAGAAGCCGCGGTTCCTGTAATGCTTGCGGAGCTGTTCCTTGTCGTACTCCAGCCGGTCCGGATCGTAGTTCGCATTGCTCGAGAAGAAGCGATACCAAGCGGATTCCTCGGTGACGATGACGTCTCGCAGATCGTTGTCGGAGAACTCGGAATTGCCGAGGAAGTTAACGCCAAGGACACCGCTCTTCTTGCCCTCGTCGATCTCGAAGATCAGGTCGACGCGTTTCTGGGGCAGCTCGATGATCTTGGGGGTGACGACGGCGGAAATCCGCCCCGAGCGTCTGTAGAGCTCGATGATCCGCTGGATATCGGCCTGCACCTTGGCCCGCGTGAAGATGCCACGTGGCCGAACCGTGATCTCGTCGCGCAGCTTGTCTTCCTTCAGGCCTGCATTGCCCTCAAAGACGACCCTGTTGATGATCGGGTTTTCGACAACCTGAATGGTCAGGTCGCCCCCGGTCAGGCCTACCTTCACATCCGAGAAGAGGTCGGTACGGAACAGGGCCTTCAGGGCCAGGTCGATCCGGGCCGGGTCCACCGTGTCGCCCACGCCGATGGGCAGGTAGGACAGGATGGTGGACTGCTCGATCCGCTCGTTTCCACTGACACTGATCCGCTGGACGACTCCCTGTTGCTGGGCAACCGCCTGGGCGCGCGCCGTCCCGGGCGCAGTCAGGGCGGTGGCTCCCAGGAGGATCGCCAGTCCCGAAACGAAGCCAGCGCTGCGGGCGCGTCGAATTTGCATGGTCAGGGCCATCACCAAAGGAAGCGCGTGATCAGGAAAACAATCCGCCGACGAACTGGAAGACCTGCAGCCTCTGCAGATCATTCCAGGTGGCGAACAACATCAAAGCCAGCACCAGCG
Organism: uncultured Alphaproteobacteria bacterium; assembly: GCA_903933475.1. Classification (GTDB taxonomy): domain Bacteria; phylum Pseudomonadota; class Alphaproteobacteria; order Caulobacterales; family Caulobacteraceae; genus Phenylobacterium. The sequence goes on from CAIZKE010000303.1 coordinate 14,301, forward strand.
CAAGGCCCACCCTGTAGCCAACAGCCTGGACACTGGCGGTAAGCGGCCTGCGGGCCACGGCTTCGTAGGCGTAGAAGACGAGATGCCCCCCGTCGAGAACCGGAATCGGAAGCAGGTTCATGAAGCCGATCCCCACCGAGAGGACGGCGGCCAGGGCCAGCAGGTTAGCTCCGACGTAGAGAATCTTGTGTTCGAGGTCCGGGGCGGCTTCCGCGCCGGCCTTGGCGATCTGACCAGACATCTGGGCGATGCCGAGAGGGCCGTTGAGCTGCTCCGCGGACATCTGGCCGGTCACCATCCTGCCGATGGCGTAGACGCTGGTCGTGAGCACACTCCAGGTGCGGTCGACGCCCTTCGAAAGCGCCTCCGCAGGTCCGAAGGTTCGCCTCACAACCTCGCCGGTGGGGCCAATGCCCAGACGTCCCACCCGCGGCGAGCCCGGCTTGGTGTCGACGCGCTTCCATTCCGGGGTCGCGGTCAGGCTGAGGTTTCGACCGCCGCGTTCGACCAGGAAGTCTGTCGACGCCCCGCCCCGGACCTGTACGACCTCGCTGAGGTCCTGGAAGGACGAAATCCGGCGCCCCGCAGCCTCGAGCACGATATCTCCGGCCTGGAAGCCCGCCGATGCGGCTGCACTGCCGGGTTGGACAACCCCGATTCGTGGCGACAGGGTCCGCTCGCCAAGGCTCATGAAGAGAAGGGTGAACAGGGCGATGGCCAGCAGGAAGTTGGCGGCAGGTCCTGCTGCGGCCACCAGGGCCCTCTGCCAGACGGGTTTAAAGTGGTAGCTGCGCGCCAGGGCCTCTGGCCCTTCCCGGGCCAGGATCTCCGCGCGCATGGCCTTCAGTCCGTCGGCGTCAGGGACGCTGGCGGCGTTGTGGTCACCCGCGAACATGACGTAACCGCCCAGCGGTACCCAGCCGATCCTCCATTCAACCCCGGAGCGGTCCCGGTGAGACCAGATCGGACGACCGAAGCCGATGGAGAACCGCTCGACGTCAATCCCGCAGGCCCTGGCCGCAAAAAAGTGACCCAGCTCATGCACTGTCACCACCAGGGACAGGACCAGGACGAAGGGGGCGAGATGCCAGAGGAAATCGATGGCGATGGCCAGCATGGTCAGGCGGCGCCCCGCGACCGGGCGTCCAGGGCCAGGCCGGCCAGGCGGCGACCCACACGGTCGATCTGCTGCGTCTGCTCGAGGATGTTGTCGGCCATGCCGTCTCCCAGATGTTCCGAACTTGCCTTGTTCAGGGCTTCCGACACGATTGCGGCAATATCAAGATAGCCGATCCGACGGTCAAGGAAGGCCTCCACCGCAACCTCATTGGCGGCGTTGAGAATTCCGGGTGCCGACCCGCCCTCCCGGAGGGCCTGCCGGGCCAGGTCGAGGGCCGGAAAACGTTGCCGATCAGGGGCCTCGAAGGTGAGTCGTCCGATGGCTCCCAGGTCCAGGCGGGGCGCCGGCCAGGCCACCCTGTCCGGCCAGGCGAAGGCGACGGCGATGGGTGTGCGCATGTCAGGAGCGCCCAGTTGGGCCAGGCTCGAGCCATCGGCATACTCGACCAGGCTGTGGACGATCGACTCGGGGTGAACGACCACCTCGATACGGTCCGCATCGACCCCGAAAAGGTAGGCGGCCTCGATCATCTCGAGGCCCTTGTTCATCATTGTTGCGGAATCCACCGAGATCTTGCGGCCCATGACCCAGTTCGGGTGCGCCACGGCCTCTTCCGGCGTCGCCGAGGCCATCCGCTCTGCGGACCAGGCCCGGAAGGGGCCGCCAGAGGCCGTCAGGATCAGGCGCGAGACCTGAGCCGCATGCCGGGGATCGAGGGCCTGGAAGATGGCCGAATGCTCGGAATCCACCGGGATCACCACACCACCGGCCAGCCGCGCGCGCCTCAGGAGGGCGGGGCCGGCGCAGACCAGGCTCTCCTTGTTGGCGAGGGCAACTATGGCCCCCGCATCCACAGCCGCCAGGGTTGGTGCAAGGCCCGCAAAACCGACGATGGCGGACATGACCCAGTCCGCTGGAAGACCTGCGGCTGCGGCGACGGCCGCCGCTCCGGCCTCGACCGCAACACCCGAGCCCTGGAGACGGGTGGCAAGCTCTCCGGCAAGGGTCGCATCTGCGATGACCGCGACCTCCGGACGCCAGGCCAGGGCCTGTTCTGCGAGCCGGGGGACATTGCGCCCGCCCGTCAGCGCCCGGACGCGCACCGGTCGCCCGAGGGACTCCAGGAGGTCGAGGGTGGAGACGCCGACCGATCCCGTCGATCCGAGGATGGAGACTGTACGGACCAGGCTCAATGCCCCCAACCCAGGTGGTTGACCAAGCGGAACAGGGACAGGACGACCACCACGAACATCAGCCCATCCACCCTGTCGAGCAGTCCGCCATGACCGGGGATCAGGTCGCCGGAATCCTTCACGCCGAAGCGGCGCTTGAGCATGGACTCGCAAAGGTCGCCGGCCATGCCCGCCAGTCCCCCGCAGAGGCCGGCAAGCGCCGCAGCCCAGGGATTGAGCCGGAAGACCGGAAAGGCGGCCAGCGCCACCGCCGCAAGCATGGCCGCGGCAAGACCTCCGAGGAACCCGGCCCAGGTCTTGTTCGGCGAGAACCTCGGCCAAAGCTTGGGGCCACCGATGAGGTTGCCGACGACGTAGGCGGCGATGTCAGCAGCCCAGGCCACGGCGAAGGTCATCAAGATCCACCACCGCCCCTGGGGCATGGAGCGCATCCAGATGAAGCAGACGGCGGCAGTACCGATGTAGAAGACCCCTAGGGCCGCGTTGCCGGGCCGCTCGGCAACGCCCCGGGCCACGACCGCGGCCATGGCCCCGCCTGCCACCAGCACGCCCCAGGCGATCGCCATGTTTTCACGTTGGGCGAAAAAGACCGCCGTCAGGACCGCGGCGCACACCGCGGTAGAGACGCGGGTCTTGGCGAAGGGCGCTGTCATGCCCCCCCACTCGACACACAGCAGGGAGACCGCGGTCACAACCATCAGGAGGAAGGGCCAGGCCGGCTGTCCGGGACCCATCTCGAACCAGACCGCGCCCAGGGCTGCCGGCAGCAGGACGGCTGCGGAAGCCGCCCGCACCCCGAGGTTACTCCAATCAAAGGCCCTAGCCGGCGACAAGGATGTCATCGGCGACGGCTCCCCCGAAGCGGCGGTCCCGGGACCGGAAGATGTCGATGGCTGCCGAGAGGTCCCCCGCAGCATAGTCCGGCCAGAGAACGTCCTGGAAGACCAGCTCGGCGTAGGCCGCCTCCCAGAGGAGAAAGTTGGAGAGGCGCTGCTCTCCGGAGGGCCGGATGATCAGGTCCGGCGGCGGCAGACCGGCCGTCGACAGGGCCCCGGCGAACGCCGCCTCATCCACGCTCGCCGGGTCGAGGCGGCCAGCTGCGGCGGCTTCCGCCAGCCGGCGCGCAGCGTCCGCGATGTCGGCCTGCCCCCCATAGTTGAAGGCGATCTGGAGGAAGAAGCGGTCGTTCTGGGCCGTCCGCCGTTCAGCCTCGTCAAGAAGGGTGACCAGGTCTTCGGGCAGGCCCTGGCGGCGACCTACGGAGCGGACACGCACGCCTTCCCGCTCAAGACGCTTGAGGTCGGAGTCGAAGTAACGCTTGGGCAGGGCCATCAGCTCCCGGACCTCCGAGGCCGGACGGCTCCAGTTCTCGGTGGAAAAGCCAAATACGGTCAGCCAGCGCACGCCGAGGTCCGGCGCCGCCGACACGGTACGACGCAGGGCCTCAACCCCGGCCCGATGCCCCATGGTCCGGGGCAGCCCCCGGTGCTTGGCCCACCGCCCATTTCCATCCATGACGATGGCCACATGCAGGGGAGCCCCAGCCGCCGGAGCGGCAGGGGCCGACGCGGGTTCAGCGCGGGATGTCTTGGACCTCGCGGCCATATCGCCTCCGCCCGCCTCCGAGCTAGACCTGCATGATCTCTTGTTCCTTGGTTTTCAAGGCTTCGTCGACCCGCTTCACGGCCTCGTCGGTCATCTTCTGGACCTCGGTTTCCATCCGCTTCTGCTCGTCCTGATTGATCACGGAGTCCTTCTCCGCCTTCTTCAGGTCGTCATTGGCGTCGCGCCGAACGTTGCGGATGGCCACCTTCTGCTGCTCGGCATACTTGGCGGCGATCTTGGTGAGGTCGCGGCGTCGCTCTTCGGTCAGGGGCGGGATGGGGACGCGGAGGGTCTGGCCCTCCACGACGGGGTTCAGGCCCAGGCCAGACGACCGGATCGCCTTATCTACGGCGGCGACCACACCGCGGTCCCAGACACTGACGCTGATGGCCCGGGGCTCGGGCACGGAGATCGCCGCCACCGCGGTGATGGGGGTGGTGGCGCCGTAGGCCTCGACCATCACCTGGTCGAGCAGGCTGGCGGAGGCGCGGCCTGTCCTCAGGCTGGCGAACTCCTCCTTGAGGGCCGCGATGGCCTTGTCCATGCGGTCGCGATATCGAGACAGAACGGGCTTTTCGGCTGGCATGTCGGGCTCCCGGAAGCAGTCAGTTGATGGTGGTGAAAACGCCCTCGCCGGTGAGGACCTTCATGAAGTTCCCCGGCTCGCGGATCGAGAAGACGACGATGGGGATCTGGTTGTCCCGCATCAGGGCGATGGCCGAGGCGTCCATGACCTTCAGGTCCTGGGCCAGGACGTCGTGGTAGCTGAGAGATTCGTATCGACGTGCGGAGGCGTCCTTCTTGGGATCCGCTGTGTAGACACCGTCCACGCTCGTGCCCTTCAAGAGGGCATCGCAGCCCATTTCCGCAGACCGAAGGGCGGCGGAGGTGTCGGTGGTGAAGAAGGGTGCGCCCAGGCCCGCGGCGAAGATCACCACCCGGCCCTTCTCCAGGTGCCGCAGGGCCTTGCGGCGGATATAGGGCTCGCAGACCGCATCCATGGGGATGGCCGACTGCACCCGGGTATCGACCCCGGCCTTCTCCAGCGCGCCCTGCAGGGCGAGGGCGTTCATGATCGTGGCCAGCATGCCCATATAGTCGGCGCTGGCCCGTTCCATCCCCCGGCCGGCAAGGGAGACGCCCCGGAAGATGTTTCCGCCGCCCACGACGAGACAGAGATCGAACCCGGCGTCGACCACTTCCTTGATGTCCGCGGCGACCCGGTCGAGGGTCACGGTGTCGATGCCGAAGAGGGAGTCCCCCATCAGCACTTCGCCGGATATTTTCAGCAGGACTTTCCGGTAGCGGGGCTCGGGGGCGGTCATGGGCGGATCCGTCGGGTGGCACCCGGGACCGTCAGGACCAGGGCGGGGGAATCTGCCAGCATTCTACATAAACCAAGGGCGTGATGCGCGTTGAACGCACCACGCCCGGAAAAGTCGTCCCGTCAGGATGGAATCAGCCCTGGCCGGTCATGGAAGCGACCTCGGCGGCGAAATCGTCGACCTTCTTTTCAACGCCTTCGCCCAGGGCAAAGCGCACGAAACCCTTCACAGAGACGGGAGAGCCGGTCTCCTTGGCGGTCTCGGCCACAAGCTGCTCGATGGTCTGGTCCGGGTTCATCACGAAGGCCTGCTTCAGCAGCACGACTTCCTCGAAGAACTTGCGGATCCGACCCTCGACCATCTTCTCGACGACACCCGGGGGCTTGCCCGAGGCCAGGGCCTGCTCGGTGAAGATGGCCTTCTCGCGCTCGACCGCCGCCGGGTCCAGGTCATCTGTAGACAGGGACAAGGGATTGGTGGCCGCCACGTGCATGGCGATCTTGCGACCCATCTCGGCGAGCTTGGCCTGGTCACCCTTGCCCTCGACCGCCACCAGCACCCCGATCTTCCCAAGGTCAGGCACGATGGCCGAGTGGACGTAGGACGCGATAGCCCCCTCAGAGACCGTGAACCGGTGCGCACGGCGCAGGTTCATGTTCTCGCCGATGGTGGCGATCAGGTTGGTGACGAGGTCCGACACGGCTTCGCCTCCGGTGGTCCTGGCGGCGGCGATCGCCTCGACGCTGTCGTGGTCCAGGGCGATACCGGCGATTTCCTTGGCCGCGTTCTGGAACAGTTCGTTCCGGGCGACGAAGTCGGTCTCGGCGTTCAGTTCGACCACGACGCCGATCATGCCTGCGCCGTCCTTGCGGACAGCGGCGCCTACCAGGCCTTCGGCTGCAGCGCGATCCGACTTCTTGGCGGCCTTGGAAAGGCCCTTGGTCCGCAGCCAGTCAATGGCCACGTCGACGTCGCCGTCGTTCTCCTGCAAGGCCCTCTTGCAGTCCATCATCCCTGCGCCGGACTTCTCGCGCAGTTCCTTCACCAGGGCAGCAGTGATCTCCGCCATCGGGAGCTCCTTAGGTCAGTGGACCCGTCGGACCCCGCGGGTCCGACGGAATTCAGGGCGATCAGGCCTCGGCTACGGCCTCGGGTTCGGCTACGGCCTCGGGTGCAACCTCGGCAACGGCCACGGGTTCGGCTACGGCCTCAGGTGCAGCCTCGGGTGCGGCCTCGGCAACGGCCACGGGTGCAGCCTCGGCAACGGTCTCGACCACCGCTGGGGCTTCACGGGCCAGGGCGGGCTCGACCGGCTCGGCCGAGGCGCCCAGGTCGACGCCGGAAGCGGCAGCGCCAGCCGCCAGACCGTCGAGGACGGCGTCTGCCAGCAGGTCGCAGTAGAGCTGGATGGCGCGGGCGGCGTCATCATTCCCCGGGATCGGGTAGTTGATGCCGTCGGGATTGCAGTTGGTGTCCAGGATGGCCACCACCGGGATGCCCAGCTTGCGGGCCTCCAGGATGGCGATGGCTTCCTTGTTGGTGTCGATCACGAACATCAGGTCGGGAATGCCGCCCATGTCCTTGATGCCGCCCAGCGACAGCTCAAGCTTGTCGCGCTCGCGGGTCAGCTGCAGCAGCTCCTTCTTGGTGCGAGTGCCTTCGCCGGCCCCAAGGACCGCTTCGAGCTCGCGCAGGCGGCTGATGGAGCCCGACACCGTGCGCCAGTTGGTCAGGGTTCCCCCCAGCCAGCGGTGGTTCACATAATACTGGGCGCAACGACGGGCGGCCTGGGAGACCGGATCGGACGCCTGGCGCTTGGTACCCACGAACAGGACACGGCCGCCGCCGGCGGCGACTTCACGCACCTTCACCAGGGCCTGGTGAAGCAGGGGGATCGACTGCGAGAGATCGATGATGTGGATGTTCGATCGGCTGCCGAAAATGTAGCGTTCCATCTTCGGGTTCCAGCGGTGTGTCTGGTGACCGAAGTGGGCGCCGGCTTCAAGCAGCTGACGCATAGAGAAATCGGGGAGCGCCATGGCGATGGTCCTCTTCTTCCGGTTGGCCTCCGCAGGTAAACCCCCCGGACGGGGGACCGGAACGGCGCCGCCGGGATGTCTCCCCGGCTCCACCGAACACCTGCGTGTGGAATGTCGCGGCGTTTAGGCCCGAAACGGCCAAAAAGCAAGTCCAGAAGCCAGACCCGGCGTCAGACGTCCTCGACGAAGACGACGCCCGGCGCCGTCTTCAGGGCCCCGCGCATGGCCGGCCCGAGGTCGAAACGACCCGGCAGGCGCAACTCGATCTCGCGTCCGCCCTCTACCGGCGCGACCAGGACGATCTCCCCGCCCCGACCCGGTGCGGCGGCCGTCAGGCGGGCCTTCAGGGCCTCAATCTCCAGGCTTCGCGGAGCCACATGCACGCGCAGGCCCGCCACAGCGTTCTCGATGGCCGTCTCGACCGGCTCTGCATCGTCGCCGAAGAACCGCACCTCACCATCCTTCGCCTTGGCTCGCACCTTAAGGGAGAGCGCCCGACCGGGCTCCAGCAGGTCCCGGCAGCGACGAAGGGACTCCGGCGGGAAGAGCACCTCGTATTCCCCGGAGGGGTCGGAAAAGGTCACGAAGGCGAACTTGTCGCCGCTGGCCTGGGACGCACGCTCCTGGCGGCGGCGCACCACGCCGGCCATGCGGAAGGCCTCGGCCCCCGCCTCGGCCTTGGGGATGACCTCGGTCAGCAGGTCTGTGCGACGGCGACGCAGGGCCGGCATCAGGTCCTCGAGGGGATGTCCGGACAGGTAGAACCCTACCGCCGCGAGCTCCTCGTCCAGGCGCCGGGTCGGGGACCAGGACTCCACCCGAGGCAGGCGCGGACGCTGGGCCTCCACCTGGTCGCCGCCGAACAGGGATCCCTGGGAAGAAGCCCGCTCGTCGGCAACGCTGTGGCCATAGCCGGCCAGGATCTCGGAGGATTCCATCAGCTGGGCGCGGTCATGTCCCAGGCTGTCGAAGGCACCGGCCCGGGCGAGGGTCTCCAGGGTCCGGCGGTTGACCTGCCGGGGATCGACCCGCTCGACGAAGTCGAAGATGTCGCGGAAGGGCCCGCCGGAGGTGCGGACCTCGACCAAATGCTCCATGGCCTGGAGACCCACGTTCCGGATGCCGCCGAGGGCGTAGAGGACTTCGCCATCCTCAACCGTGAAGTCCGCTGAGGACCGGTTCACGTCGGGCGGACGGACCACCACGCCGAAGCGCCGGGCGTCCTGGTAGAAGACCGTGAGTTTGTCGGTATTGGAGATGTCCAGGCTCATCGAGGCGGCGAAGAACTCCACCGGAGCGTTCGCCTTGAGCCAGGCGGTCTGGTAGCCGATCAGGGCGTAGGGGGCAGCGTGACCCTTGTTGAAGCCATAGCCCGAGAACTTGGCCATCAGCTCAAAGAGGGTGTCGGCCAGGTCCGGATCCACCCCGCGCTCAGCGGCACCGGAGAGGAAACGGGCCCTTTGCTGGTCCATCTCCTCCTTCTTCTTCTTGCCCATGGCCCGGCGCAGGAGATCGGCCTCGCCCAGGGAGTAGCCCGCCATGATGCGGGCGATGTTCATCACCTGCTCCTGGTAGACGATGACCCCGTAGGTCTCGGTCAGGACCGACTCCAGGAGGGGGTGGTAGACGTTCAGGGGCTTGCGGCCGGCCTTGGTGTCCACATAGGCCGGGATGGAGTCCATCGGGCCGGGCCGGTAGAGCGAGATCAGCGCTGTGACGTCCTCGATGGAGTTGGGCCGCAACTGGCGCAGGGTATCGCGCATGCCCTGCCCTTCCAGCTGGAAGACGCCCACCGTCTGGCCCGAGGCCATGAGCTCGTAGGTGGCCGCGTCATCCAGGGCCAGGCCCTCGAGGACAAAGTCCGCCCCCCGGCGGGCCAGGTGCTTCATGGCCCGGTCGATGACCGTCAGGGTCTTCAGGCCCAGGAAGTCGAACTTCACCAGGCCGGCGCTTTCCACCCATTTCATGTTGAACTGGGTCGCGGGCAGGTCGGAGCGGGGGTCGCGATAGAGGGGGGACAGCTCAGTCAGGGGCCGGTCGGCGATCACCACGCCGGCGGCGTGGGTGGAGGCGTTTCGGTAGAGCCCTTCAAGGCGCAGGGCGATTTCCAGCAGGCGGGCGACAGACTCGTCCTCATCCCGGGCCTGCTGCAGGCGCGGCTCGATCTCGATGGCCCGCGCCAGGGTGACCGGGCTCGCGGGATTGGCCGGAACCATCTTGGCCAGCCGGTCGACCTGGCCCAGGGGCATCTGGAGGACCCGACCCACATCCCTCAGGACCGCGCGGGCCTGCAGGGTGCCGAAGGTGATGATCTGCGCCACCCGGTCGCGTCCGTACCTTTGCTGGACGTAGCTGATCACTTCCTCCCGCCGCTCCTGGCAGAAGTCGATGTCGAAGTCGGGCATGGAGACCCGCTCCGGATTGAGGAAGCGCTCGAAGACCAGGCCGTATCGCAGGGGATCCAGGCCCGTAATCATCAAGGACCAGGCCACAAGGGAGCTGGCACCAGATCCCCGCCCTGGACCGACGGGTATACCCTGTGACACCGCCCACTTCATGAAATCGGAGACGATCAGGAAGTAGCCGGAGAAGCCCATCTTCTGGATGACGGAAATCTCCTGCTCCAGCCGGGCCTCGTAGGCTTCCAGCGGCAGGGCCGGGGCATGGGCGGCGAGCCGGAGACGAAGGCCCTCCCGGGCGTCACTGGCCAGTTCCTCATCCTCGGTCCGGCCGTCGGACGTCGGGAACCGTGGCAGGATGGGATCGCGCTTGACCACCATGAAGGCACAGCGCCGGGCGATGTCGATCGTATTGTCGCAGGCCTCGGGAAGGTCAGCAAAGAGGGCGCGCATGTCCGCGGCCGGCTTGAACCAGTGCTCCGGCGTCACCCGCCGGCGCTCCTCCTGGCCGATGAAGGCACCGTCGGCGATGCAGAGCAGGGCTTCGTGGGCGGAGTAGAGGTCTGCGTCTGGAAAGTAGACGTCGTTCGTGGCGACCAGGGGCACGTCATTGGCGTAGGCCCATGCAACGAGCCCGGGCTCGGCGGCGGCCTGGCTGGCCAGGCCATGGCGCTGGATCTCGACATAAAACCGATCCCCGAAGGCCTCCGCCATCTTGGCCAGGGCGGCGGCGCCTTCCTCTGGCTTTCCGGCCGCGAAGAGCGGGTCAACCGGACCCTCTGTTCCGCCCGACAGCAGGATCAGGCCTTCGGCGCGCGCGGCGACCTCTGACCAGGGAACCGACGGCTCCTCGATCCCGTCGGCCTCCAGGAAGGCCTTTGAGGACAGTTCGGAAAGGTTCAGGTAGCCGGCCTCGGATTGGGCAAGCAAGACGAGGGTCGGGGTCTTGGCCCAGCGCTCCGGAGACCGCCCCCCTATGCCCGTCACCGGAAGAGCGCAGCCGACGATGGGCTGGATCCCGGCCTCCTTGCAGGCGACCGAGAACTCCAGGGCACCGAAGAGGTTGCACCGGTCCGCTATGGCGACGGTGGGCATCCCCTGAGATGCCGCGAGCCGACCCAGGGCCTCAGCCCGAACCGCACCCTCCAGGAGGGAGTAGGCCGAGCGCACCCGGAGATGAATAAAGCCGCCTTCGATCGCCATCTGTCCGTTCCGCCTGCCCCTGCCGCCTCGCCTGGAGGTCGACCCGGGCCAGAGACCCTTGCGGTCTCCGTCAGGCCGCCAAAACCGCCACCTGGCACATCATCCACACGAAGCTGGCCACCGATACAAAGGCCAGCGATTCCCTTACGAGTCGAGCCATGTCGCAATCCCCCAAAACCGTTCCTGAAATGTTCCTATTCCGGTTTTGTTCTCATTTCAAGGGGGGGGAGTTGGGAAAAACTCAGACGGCGACGATCCGGCCCTGGCGCAGGGTCAGTATGCGGTCCATCCGGGACGCCAGTTCAAGATTGTGGGTGGCGATCAGGGCGGCGGCACCCTGCCCCCGGACCATCGACCTGAGATTCTCGAATACGGCGGCTGAGGTCTCAGGGTCGAGATTGCCCGTGGGCTCATCCGCCAACAGGACCCGAGGCTGGTTCGCCAGGGCGCGGGCCACCGCCACCCTCTGCTGCTCGCCGCCAGACATCTGGGCGGGCTGGTGCTCGAGCCGCTCTGCCAATCCCAACTCGCCCAAGAGGGCCTGGGCCCGGGCCCGCGCCTGGTCGGGGGATCGCCCCGCCATCAGCTGCGGAAGGATCACATTCTCCTCGGCAGTGAATTCGGGTGAGAGGTGGTGCGCCTGGTAGACGAAACCGATGGCGGAGAGACGCACCCGGGTGCGAAGGGCGTCCGAGAGATCTGTGCAGTCCTGGCCCTCAACAAGCACACGGCCAGAGGTGGGACGCTCGAGCAGGCCAGCGGCGTGAAGCAGGGACGACTTCCCGGAGCCGGAAGGCCCGACGAGCCCGACGATCTCGCCCTGCCTGAGATCCAGCTCCACCCCGTCCAGGACGTGGAGCAGGCGGTCGCCCGAGCGGTAGGTGCGGTGCAGGTCGCGCAGGGCCAGGACGACGCTGGGCTCACTCATATCGGAGAGCCTCCACGGGATCGAGCCGGCTGGCCCGCCAGGCGGGCGGCAGGGTCGCCAGGAAGGACGCCGCCAGGGACCAGGCCAGGATCATCAAGACCTCACCCCAGTCGACCTTGGCGGGGATTCGCGACAGGTAATAGACGTCCGAGGCGAAGACCCGGGCACCGGTCACCCACTCCACGGCCTGCTGGATCGGGCCGATGAAGGTGCAGAACAGGACGCCCAGGACCAGGCCCGTCAGGGCACCCGCCACGCCGACAGCGGCGCCGGCCATGAAGAAGATGCGCAGGATCGCCCCCTGCCCCGCCCCCATGGTCCGCAGGATGGCGATATCGCGGCCCTTGTTCTTCACCAGCATGATCAGGCCCGAGATGATGTTCGCCGCCGCGATCAGGACGAGCATCATCAGGATCAGCCGCATGACATTGCGCTCGACCTTCAGGGCTCCCCAGAAGGCGGCGTTGCGTTCGGTCCAGTCCGTGACCGTGGCCGCGGGCCCGGCGATGGCGGCGACCTCGGGCTTGAGCGCCACGGCCTTGTCCGGATCCGCCAGCCTGAGCTCGATGAAATCCGGTGCGCCCTCCCGGCCGAAGAAGAGGCTGGCCTGCTCAATGGGCATGTAGAGGAAGGTCTGGTCGTACTCGCTCATGCCGACGCTGAAGAGACCGCCGACGATGTAGGTCTTGCGCTGAGGGGCTTCGCCGAATGCGGTCGCGGCGCCGGTTGGCGAGATCAGGGTGATGGGGTCCCCCTGCCTCAGTCCGAGACTTGCCGCGAGACGCTCGCCGACCAGGACCTTTTCGCCGCCGAACTCGCCCTCGCCCCAGCCGTCGAGGCCGCCGGGCGTGACGTTTCCAGAGACAAGTCGCGTGGCCAGCAGGTCCTTTCGGGAGACACCGCGGACGACAGCGCCGGCGACCTGGCCATCGCCGACGGCCATGACCTGGCCCTCCAGGACCTGCGCGACCTGGACAACCCCCGGCAGGCCCGAAAGCCGCCGGGCGAGCGCCGCCGGATCGAGCCCCGCAGCGGGCGCAGAGGTGACGAAGACATGGCCATTGAAGCCCAGGATCCGGGACAGGAGCTCGGCCCGGAACCCGTTCATCACGCTCATGACGATGATCAGGACGGCCACGGCCAGGGCGATCCCGACATAGGCGATCACGCCGATCAGGGCGACGCCACCCTCGCGGCGCCGGGAGCGGAGGTAGCGCCCGGCGACCATGCGCTCCCAGCGGCTGAAGGGGCCGGCGGGCTGGACGGTCTGCAGGTCGGGGGAAAGGGAGGCGGCCATGGACTCGCGGGAGTTGAAGACTGGACCGCTATGCCCCGCTTTGCGGACGAAAAGAAGGCCGCCCGGGAGCGGGGCGGCCTTCTCCATCTCGGGGAAAGCTCCGATCTTCATCGGCGGGATCACAGGAGCAGGTCCCGCCTTGCCTGTCCCGGAAGACGACGGGTTGAGGCCGGCCTTATGCAGTTGTGCCCACAGCCTGTGCGATTAAGGGCAAGGGCGCCTCAGGAACAGGCGTCAGACCCGGCCTCAGACCGGACGCCGCCCCAGGACATGCTCGATAATGCCGAAGTGCAGAAGCAGGTAGAAGACCAGGAAGATCACTGCCGACACCACAGTGGTGAGCAGGAACTTCTCCTTCAGGCGCGGGTTGACCGGAGACGCCGGATCGCCCCCCCCAGGGGGCTTGATCCCGGCTTCGGCATGCGACTTTGCGCCAAGGGGCAGGACGCCGAAGAGCACCGTCCACCAGATGGTCAGATAAATGGCAATGGCGGTTAAGGGGTTCATGCGTGGGCGACCTTCGGGGTCTCCATCAGCTCCACCAGGACGCCGCCCATGTTCTTCGGATGGACGAAGATCACCGGTGTGCCATGGGCACCGATCCTGGGAACACCGTTGTTCAGGACGGTCGCGCCCTTGGCCGCCATGTCGTCACGGGCGGCAAGGATGTCCTCGACCTCGAAACAGACATGGTGCTGGCCGCCCGACGGGTTCTTCGCCAGGAAGCCATGCAGGGGGGAGGTCTCGCCGAGGGGCTCGATCAGCTCGATCTGGCTGTTGGGCAGGTCGACGAAGCAGACGTTGACGCCCTGCTCCGGCATGGCCTTGACCGCCGAGATCTGCGTCGCGCCAAGGACGTCGCGATAGAGCTTCACGGACTCGGCGATGGAGGGGGTGGCGACCCCGACGTGGTTCAGTCTTCCAATCATGGCGAATGCATACAACGGTGCCGGGCCGGCGTCATCCATGACCCGGGGTCACTGGGTGAAGAGAGCCGCCCCGCCGTCCCTCAGGTGGCTCCGGGCCGAAGCCGGCTCGAAGACCGCGCCGGATCCGAGCAGGGCCTCGATCCGCTCCGGCGTCAGGCCGAAACCCGCAAGGACCTCACGCGTGTGCTCGCCGGCATCGGGAACCGGATGGCGGAAGCCGCCCGGCGTGCGTTCGAAGTCGGCGTAACTGCGCACCCCCACCGCATCGCCGAGGCGCGGGTGCCGCCAGGCGACGAAGACGCCGTTCTCCGCCAGCCAGGAGTCCTCGTAGGCCTCATAGCCGCGGACGCAGGGGATGCAGGGAACACCCGCCGCCTCCAGGGCGTCCAGGACCCCGTCGCGGCTGCGTCCCGCCAGGATGTCCGCCAGCCGCCCGGCAAGGGGCCCCTCGGGGGGCGCCGAGAGGGCGTCCGCGGGATCCGCCGGCGTCCCCAGGACGGTCAGCAAGGCCTCCGCCTCGGCGAGGCTCTCGGCGGCCACCGCGAGCCATCCGTCCTGGCATTGGTAATAGCGGTGGACCGGGCTGAGCCCGAGGCAGTCGACCCCACCCCTGGGCGCCGGGGGCCGGCCCTCCCAGGTCACGACCTCGCCCAACTGGAAGGTCAGGCTCTGGGCCAGCAGGCTGGTGATGACCTCCTGCCCCTCCCCGGTCCGGCGACGGGCATTGAGCGCCGAAATGATGCCGAAGGCGACAATTCCGGCCGTGGCCA
>CAIZKE010000304.1 GCA_903933475.1 uncultured Alphaproteobacteria bacterium
CGGATGAAGGCTCACCAGAACATGCTCGCCGCGCTGAAGCGCAATGATGTCGTGGTCCTGCCCTCCGGCGTGATCGGCAAGGTCGTGCGGGTCGAGGACGCTGAGGTCGGCGTCGAGATCGCCCAGGGCGTCACCGTGAAGGTGGTCAAGGGGATGATCACCAGCGTGCGCACACGGTCCGAACCTGCAGCCAACGACGCCAAGGCCTAGGCCAGGGCGCATGCTGGCTTCCTCCCGTTGGCGGCTGATATCGGTCGTCGCCGCCCTGATCTTCGGCGTGCTCTTTACGCTGCCCAACCTGCTGCCGGCCAACCTGCGCGAGGCCCTGCCGCCCTTCCTGCCGAAGCAGACCCTAAACCTCGGCCTCGACCTCCAGGGCGGCTCCTATCTCAAGCTGTCGGTCGACACCGGGGCCCTGCGCGCTGAGAAGACGACCAACCTGATTGAGGACGTTCGCACGACCCTCAGGGGCGAGGACATCGCCTTCAGTGACCTGGGCCAGGTGGGCCAGGACGTCACGGTCCGAATCACGGATGCCGGCCAGCAGAACGAGGCCCTCAATCTCCTGAGGTCCCGCCTCGGCGGCGCGGTGTCCGACGGGGGTAGCGGCCTCGAACTCGCCGCCCAGGCCGACCAGCGGATCCGGCTCGCCTTTTCCGCCCAGGCCATGAACGCCGAGGCCAGCCGGGCTGTCGACCAGTCGATCGAAATCATCCGTCGCCGCATCGACGCCCTCGGTACCCGGGAGCCGGCCATCCAGCGCCAGGGTTTGGACCAGATCGTGGTTCAGGCACCCGGCGAGAGCGATCCTGAACGCCTGAAGTCGATCATCGGCCAGACCGCCAAGCTGACCTTCCAGATGGTCGACGACTCCGTCTCCGTGGCCGAGGCGGCCGAGGGCCGGATCCCGCCTGGCTCTGTCATCCTGCCGAGCCAGAGCGAGGGGCCCCTGTTGCTGAAGAAGCGGGCCGTGGTCACTGGCGAAATGCTCACCGAGGCCACCCAGGGTTTCGACGGCCGCTCCGGTGAGCCGATCGTGAATTTCCGCTTCAACGGCCAAGGTGCGGCCCGGTTCGGCGAGGTCACAGCCACCAATATTGGCAAGCGCTTTGCCATCGTCCTTGATGGCAAGGTCATCTCGGCCCCGGTGATCCAGAGCGCCATCTTGGGCGGTTCCGGGCAGATTTCCGGGAATTTCACCGCCGAGTCCGCCAATGAACTGGCGGTCCTGCTCCGGGCCGGCGCCCTGCCGGCGCCGCTCAGGATCGAGCAGCAGAACACGGTGGGTGCCGAACTCGGGGCCGACGCTGTTCGCGCCGGGGCCATCTCCCTGGCGATCGGCGCTGTGGCCATGTTCGTCTTCATCGTCCTCGCCTACGGTCTGTTTGGCGTCTTCGCCGCCCTGGGACTTATCCTGAACGTGCTCCTGATCATCGGTGCCATGTCCTTGACCCAGGCCACCCTGACCTTCCCGGGTATCGCTGGCATAATCCTGACCCTTGCGGTCGCCGTGGACGCCAACGTCCTTATCTATGAACGGGTCCGGGACGAGGCCCATCTGGGGCGTTCGCCCCTCCAGGCCCTGGAACACGGGTACGAGAGAGCGCTGGTGTCCATCCTGGATGCCAATATCACCAGCGCCATCTCGGCCGTCATCATGTTCATGTTCGGAGCTGGGGCCGTCCGCGGCTTTGCCTGGACCCTGCTCATCGGCGTCATCACCTCGGTCTTTACGGCGGTGGTGGTGACCCAGTTGCTGATCGGCTGGTGGTACCGGGCGAAGAAGCCCAAGACCCTACCCATCGTCTAGAGGCTCCCATGCGCTGGCCCTTCATCCGAAACCTGCCGACAGAGTTCAACTTCGACTTCGTGCGACTGGCGCCGTTCGCTGCGGTACTGTCCGCAATCCTGATCGCGGCATCGGTGGGCTCCTTCATCTTCCGCGGCCTGAACTTCGGCATCGACTTCGTGGGTGGCGCCAAGATCGAGGTGCAAACCCAGAAGCCCCTCGACATCGGCGGCCTGCGCCGGGTGATGACCGAGGCTGGAGGCGAGGACGCCCAGGTCCAGTCCCTGGGGGCGGGCAACGGTGCCATACTAAGGTATCGGGTGCCGAACGACGCCGACCTCAACCAGAGCACCCAGACCGTGAGGACGGCCCTTCAGAAGGCCTTCCCGGGAATTGAGATCCGCCGGGCCGAGACGGTCGGTGGGAAAGTCTCCGGCGAGCTTGCGCGGTCGGGGGCCATCGCTCTCAGCGTCGCCATGCTGCTGATGCTCCTCTACATCTGGTTCCGCTTCCAGTTGCAGTTCGGGCTCGGAGCCATTGTCGCGGTGCTGCATGACGTGGTCCTGACCCTGGGCGTCCTGTCCGTCACCCAGCTCGAGGTCTCCATGACCTCCATCGCCGCCCTCCTGACCGTGATCGGCTACTCGATGAACGAGAAGGTCATCACCTTCGACCGGCTTCGAGAGAACCTGCGGAAGTACAAGACCACCCCTCTCGCCGAGATCATCAACAGGTCCGAGAACGAGCGGCTGTCGCGGACCCTGATCACGGGTTCCACCGCCATCATCGCGCTCTCGGGGGCCCTGTTCCTGGGGGGGCCGGTCCTGCTACCCCTCGTCTTCACCATGGTGTTCGGCGTGATCATCGGTACCTATTCGTCCATCTACGTCGCCCTGCCCATCATCCTGCTCTGGGGCGTGCGCCGGGACGACGAGGACGCCATGCCCCTCAAGCCGGCGGACGCCCGGCGCAGATGACCCGCGCGGCACCGCAGGTCGACGCCTTCGGTGGTGGCGGGTTCCGGCTGTCCGGCGACTGGCGGACAGGTTCCGTCCTGATCCTGGACGATGTCGCCCATCCCTGGCCTGTCGCCTCGGCGGCTGCCCTGTCCATAGAGACCCTCGCCCCGGTCCTGCAGGCGGGGCCTGCGGTCAGCGAGCTCCTGGTCCTGGGCATGGGCGCGTCCAACGCCCTGCCACCGCGGGAGGTCCGCCAGGCCTTTCTCGCCGCAGGCCTGGGCCTTGAGTTCCTCGACACCCCGGCGGCGGCCAGGCTCTACAACCTGCTGACCTCCGAAGGCCGCAGGGTCGCCGCCGCCCTGATCGCAGTTTGATCCGGTTCAAACCGCCGCTTCCCGAGCCCGCCGAATGCCCTTCCCGAGCCCGCCGAATGCCCTTAAGGAGAGTTTAAGGGTACACTCTCAAAGGGCTGGAAAATGTCGAAACTTGTCTCGGGACTCCTGTCCAACCTGCGGAACACGATGATCCTGAGCTCGATCATCA
>CAIZKE010000305.1 GCA_903933475.1 uncultured Alphaproteobacteria bacterium
CGGGTCACGTCGGTGGTGCCGTCCGGGTACTGGCCGCCGGAGTCCACCAGCAGGAGGGTGCCCGGCGCCGTGCGGGTATTGGTCTTTTCAGTAGGGTGATAGTGCGGCAGGGCGGCATTGCCCTGGGCGGCGGCGATGGTGTCGAAGGACAGGTCCGCCAGGCCCTCGACCTCCTCGCGGAAGGCCTCGAGCCGGCTGGCGACCTCGATCTCGTCGGGCAGCAGGGCCTGGGCCTCCGTGGCCACCCAGTGCAGGAAGCGGGTCAGGGCGACGCCGTCGCGGACATGGGCGCTGCGCGACCCGGCGATCTCCACCGGGTTCTTGCAGGCCCGGGGCAGGGCGCAGGGGTCTTCGCCCCTCAGCACCTGGGCGCCGGCGGCCTCCAGGGCATCGAAATAGAAGGCCGGGGACTGGGCCGGATCGACGAGGACGACCTTCCCCTTCAGCGCCGCCAGGGCGCCGGGCAGGTCCCCCGGCGTTTCGAGGGACACGCCATTGCCCAGCCAGGCCGGGAGCTCGGGCGTGACCTTGGCCGGCTCCAGGAAGAGCCGGGCCGAACCGTCGCGGTTCAGTATGGCCTGGGCCAGGGGCAGGGGGGTGCGGCTGACGTCCCCGCCGCGCACGTTGAACAGCCAGGCAATGGAGGCCGGGGCGGTCAGGACGGCGGCCTCGGCGCCCTTCGCGACCAGGCCCTCGCCCAGGCGGGTCCGCTTTGCGGCGGACTCCTCGCCGGCGAACTCAAGGGCGTGGGGGCGCACGGGCGCAGCGGGCTGGGCCGGCCGATCGGCACCCCAGGCGATGTCCAGGGGGTTCGGGTCCAGGGATTTCAGGGTCGCGCCGGATCGGATTGCAGCGTTTTTCAGGTAGCCCAGGGCGTCGGGGCTGTGCAGGCGCGGATCGTAGCCGATGACCTGGCCAGCCCGGGTATGGGCCTCGATCCAGCCGGGGACCCCGCCGACCACCAGATCGCAGATCTCGAACAGGGAGGCATCCACCTGGGCACGGACCTGGATGGTGTAGCGTCCGTCCACGAAGACCGCGGCCCGGTCGGCCATGACGACGGCCGCCCCGGCCGAGCCGGTGAAGCCGGTGGCCCAGGCCAGCCGGTCATTGGCGCCCGGCAGGTATTCGTTCTGGTGCTCGTCCTCGTGGGGCACGAGCAGGCCGTCGAGACCCTGGGCGGCCATGGCGGCCCGGATGCGGGGCAGGTGGAGGGATCCATAGGACGGATCAGCGGACTCTTTGAAGCTCTGGCGCATGAGCGCTATTTAGGCCCGACAAGCCGGGCGCGCAAAGGCCCTGCAGACAGGAGTCGACATGTCCCGAGAGGACCGCAAGGCCCAGGTCCAGGCCTGGAAGGAGGGGCGCAAGTCCCGGGCGGGGATCTTCCAGGTGGCCTGCGCGCTGGAGGGGAAGGTCTGGCTGGGCGTAAGCCGCAACCTCGACTCCCAGCAGAACAGCATCTGGTTCAGCCTGCGCCACGGCGGCTCGCCCAACCGCGAGATGCAGGCGGCCTGGAAGGCCCACGGCGAGGACGCCTTCGCCTTCGACGAGGTCGAGGCGGTCGATGTGGAGGAACTCAGCGCCTACCTGGTCAACCAGCGCCTGCTGGAGCGCCTGAAGCACTGGTGCGCCGAACTGGGTGCGGGGCGGGTCGTCGCCTGACGGCCTGGCCCTGACCAGTCAGGGCCGCTCCAGAACCAGGGTCGCCCAGGCGTCGCGGTGGATACGGTGCAGCAGGCGGAAGCCGCGCGAGCGGTAGGCCGCCAGCACCCGCCGCTCCTGGGTGCGCAGGAGGCCGGACAGGATGGCCACCCCGCCGGGCCGCAGGGCACCGCGGATGTCCTGGGCCAGGGCGACCAGGGGCGGGGCCAGGATGTTGGCGAAGACCAGGTCGTAGGGCGCCGCCGAGCGCACGCGTTGGTGCCCGAGGCCCGAGGCGTGAACGAACTCGGCCCGGGCCCCGTTCAGGGCGGCGTTCTCCCGGGCGATGCGGACGGAGGGGGCATCGATGTCCGTGCCGCGGGCCAGCCGGGCCCCGGTCCGGGCGGCGGCGATGGCCAGGACCCCGGTGCCGGCGCCGACGTCCAGCACCTTATCGAAGCGGCGGGCCTTGATCAGGTCGTTCCAGGCCAGGAGGCAGCCCACCGTCGTGCCGTGATGGCCCGTTCCAAAGGCTGCGCCGGCCTCGATGCGCAGGGCGACGGCATTGGCCGGGATCCGGCCCTGGTCATGGGCGCCGTAGACGAAGAAGCGACCCGCCCGGACGGGGGGCAGGCCGGACAGGGACATGGCCAGCCAGTCGGCATCGGCCAGGGCCTCGACCGTGGTCACCAGACCGGGGAAGCCAGCCAGCCGGAGGCGCAGGGCGTCGACCTCCTCCGCTGTCGTGGGAAAGGCGTCTATGCGCCAGACGTCGCGGTCCTCGTCCTCCTCCAGGATGGAGTAGGTGGCGGCCTCCAGGCGCGGGTCTGCGTCCAGGGCGGTGGCGGCGGCCTCGGCGATGGCGCGGGGCCCGCGGGCGATGATCTGGACGGCGTCGTCACTCATTCACCTTCCTTAGGGCGCTCTGCCGGCGAAGGCGAGGGGGCAGCGGGCCCGGGCGGGGCAGTGGGAGAAAGGACTGCAGCCGGGGCGGGCGCAGCCTCCGGAGGCGGGGTTGGAGCGTCGAGGGGCGGTCCCGCAGGTTCCGGCATCTCTTCCTCCGGGCGTCCGGAGACGGGCTCGGCAAGGTCCTCCGGCTCCCAGGCGGGGGGCGGGGCGGCGATCGGCGGCGGCTGAAGGGAGTCGGTGCCGACCACGTAGTCCGGAAGGGCGCCGGTCAGGCCGCGTCCTCCCCACCCGCCGGTCGGGTCTGCGCCCCCCGACGCGCCTTCGGTTGTTTCGGTAAAGCCTGCCGGC
>CAIZKE010000306.1 GCA_903933475.1 uncultured Alphaproteobacteria bacterium
GGTCCGCTCGCCGACGCCCGCCAGCCGGGCGATCTCGGAGAAGGCGGCCTCTTCAAGCCGACCCTCTTCGAGTAGCCGGCTCACGACGTCGAGAATCCGCGCCTCGGTCTGGGCCTTCTGCTGGCCTCTCGAGAGACTTTCCGGCATATCACCCACGGCCTTCATGACAGATGTACTGCCACCAAATCAGGCTGCAGGTCAATGGGTTGGCTTCAGGCTGCCAGGCTGGCCTCGGGCACTCCGGCGACCAGGCCCTGGCGGGCGGGACGCGGAAGGCGCTTCTGTTCCCGGCTCCAGTCCAGCAGGATCAGTTCGCCGTCCTCCCGCTCCGCGATCGCCGTGCAGCTTTCGACCCAGTCACCGTCGTTGACGTAAAGGATGTCGTCGAAGCGGCGGATCTCTGCCTTGTGGATGTGTCCGCAGATCACCCCATCGACGCCCCTGCGACGCGCCTCGTCGGCGACCGCTTCCTCGTAGTTCTCGATGAACTGGACAGCGTTCTTCACCTTCAGCTTCAGGTAGGCCGACAGGGACCAGTAGCCAAAGCCGAACCGACGGCGCAGACGGTTGAAGACCGTGTTCAGGGTCAGGAGCGTCCGGTAGGCCCAGTCGCCGACAAAGGCCAGCCAGCGGGCGTGCTGCAGGACGCCGTCGAACTCATCGCCGTGGGTGACCAGGAACCGCCGGCCATCGGCAGTCTCGTGGATCGCGTCCCGCATGACCAGGACGTCCCCGAACCGATGGCCGATGAAGTCCCGTGCCGCCTCGTCATGATTGCCGGGCACGTAGATGACCTTCACGCCCTTGCGGGCCAGCCTGAGGACCTTCTGCACCACATCGTTGTGGGCCTGGGGCCAGTACCAGCCGTTCCGGAGCTTCCAGCCGTCGATGATGTCGCCCACCAGATAGAGGGTGTCGAATTCCGCGGTCTTTATGAAATCGAGCAGGAGTTCCGCCTGGCACCCCTTTGTGCCGAGGTGGACGTCCGAGATGAAGACCGTCCGGTATCGGTGTTCATTGTGCATCATCATCGAATCCCCCCGCTGATGACCCCATGTCGTTGACGGGACCTAGTTTGATTGCATGTCAGATCAGTGACGTGCGCCGGTGCGGGGCCGCGGCGGTCTGCGGCGTCCGGCGCTTGGGCGCAGGCGTCGCATCCAGACATCGGTGGCGTCACGGCTCTTGCCTTGCCGCACCCGAGCAGGGACAAGACCCGTCATGTCCGGGACGGAACAGGGACGCCGCTCGACGCGGTCGGAGCGCACGCGGCGCGCCTTGATGGAGGTCGCGGTTGCCTTGATCGCGACCGGCGGGGTGTCGGCGGCGACGCCGGCCGCAGTGGCGTCGGGCGCCGGGGTCGCCCGCACTGCCCTTCTGTACCATTTCCCGGACCGACCGGGATTCCTCCAGGCCCTTGCCAACCACCTGGCTGGAGAGATGGCCGGGCTCTTCGATGCCTCAGGACGGCTCCCGCCGGGCGTCGACGCCTCGGATCATGCCATCGATACCTATTGGGCCCTTCTCCAGGAACCGGTGTTCAGGGTCTTCGTGGAACTTCGCGCCGCCGCCCGGGGCGACGCCGAGGTCGCCGCCGCCATATCCGGGCTATTGGCCGATTTCGACTCGGGCCGCCTGGGCGGCCGGTTCGGCGCTGTATCCCAGGCCGGGGAGGATCCGCGGTCCCAGACCAGCCGGGACCTGGGGCGGTTCCTCCTCGAGGGCCTGGCCCTTGGCGGCCTGACCTACGACGCCGATGACCGCCGCCGGCGGTTGATCGAGGTGGTCAAGCGCGCCGTCCGCGGCCTCAACCGGAAGGGCGCGGCCCAGGACCTCTGGCCCGGCTAGATCCTGTTCCGATAAGTGGGAACCGGCTATCGGATCGAAACAGGATCTCACCTTTTACCTAGGGCCGGCGCGCCGCCTCCGCTTCGGTCCAGGCCTGGATCCGGGTCTCCAGCATGTCCAGGGGCAGGGGACCGGCCAGCAGGACCGCATCGTGGAACCGCCGGATGTCGAACCGCTCGCCCAGCCGCTGGCGAGCCGCCTCGCGCAGGGCGACGATACGCATCTCCCCGGTCTTGTACGCCAGGGCCTGGCCGGGCCAGGAGACATAGCGGGCCAGTTCGACCTCGATGTTCAGGGGCGACAGGGCGCTGTTGTCGGTGAAGCAGGCCCGCGCCTGGTCCAGGGTCCAGCCCTTCCAGTGGATGCCCGTGTCGGCCACCAGTCGGCAGGCGCGCCACATCTCGTAGGACAGCCGGCCGAACCGCTCCCAGGGGTCACGGTAGATCCCCATCTCGCCGCCCAGCTTCTCGGCATAGAGGCCCCAGCCCTCGGTGAAAGCCGTCACGTCCGCCGAGCGTCGGAAGCGGGGAACACCCGTTGCCTCCTCGGCCAGCGCGATCTGCAGGTGATGGCCCGGCACAGCCTCATGGAGGGTCAGGGCGGGCAGTTCGTAGAGCGGGCGCTGGTCCAGTCGGGAGGTGTTGACCATGTAGCCACCCGCGACCCCCCGGGCTGCAGAGCCGCCGAAATAGCGACCCGTGGTGTAGGTCTCCTCGATCTCGGCCGGCACCGGGCGGACCCCGTAGGATAGCCGGGGCAGGGTGGCGAACCAGGCCGGCAGTTCGTCGTCGATCCGCTTGGCGATCCGTGATGCCCTTTCCAGCAGGGCCTCGCGACTGTCCGCATAGAACCGGGGATCGGACCTCAGCATGGCCAGGAAGGCCGGGAAGTCGCCCTTGAAACCAGTCTCGCCGATCACCCCCTCCATTTCGCGCCGGATGCGCGCCACCTCCGCAAGGCCGATGGCGTGAATCTCGTCGGGTGACATGCGGGTCGTCGTGTGATCGGCCACAAGCCAGCGGTAATAGGCCTTGCCATTGGGCAGGGACCGGGCGCCCAGCGACTTGCGGGCGGCGGGCAGGTACTCGGTCTCGAGGAACTGGACGAAGCGTCGACGTGCTGGCTGAAGGCCGTCGCGCACGGCGGCCTCCGCCTCGGCCCTCAGGGCGGCGCGCGTATCCGCCGGCATATCCGTGGGCAGGCGCGACAGGGGCGCCAGCAGGGGATCCGAATCCGGCGGCGTCGCGGCGGCCCCCCGGGCTCGGGCCAGGACCTGTTCCACGGTCATGCGGGGCTGGGTGAAGCCGGAGGCCGCCCCCCTCCGGGCATTGGCGATCTGGGCGTCGAAATAGGCGGGTGCCGCCTTCAGTCGGGCGATCCAGGCGCGGGCATCCGCCGCCGTCCGCATGGGCGTTCCCCCGGCGAGATAGGCCAGGGTCTGGTCGAAGCCCCCGTCGGAATTGAAGGGCATGCGGGCTTCGTCAAAGTCGAGGCTGGCGATCCGGCGGTCCAGGGTCCAGCCCAGGAAGTCGCGGTTCAGGCGGTCTGTGGCGTCGCCACCCCCGGCCGGCAGGGCCTGAAGTCGGGCGCGGAAGGCGACCAGGGCCGCACGTCGCCGGGCGTCAGCGGCGGGACTGGGGTCTGGGAGGCGCTCCAGGGCCGCCCGGTCACCCTCCCGGCCCGCATCGAAGGGATCATCCGAAAGGCTCCAGGCCTCGTAGTCCGAGATCAGCTGCGTCAGGGCCGGGGACTCCGCCCGGGCGGTACCCGCAAGGGCCAGGACAACCGCCACGGCCACGCCCGCAAGCTTCCCGAATCCCGGCATGTGCAGCCTCCCTTGCCCTCTTGAATGAACTGGGCACTCTAGAACGAAGTGGGCTTCCTACCCCTCTTGCCCGCCTGCGCCAATGCGGGCCAAGGTCTGCTGGACGGAGGGTCCCTTTTTGGGGGCCGGGGGACGACGACCATGAGCTTCATCACCCGGCGTAGGGCCGTGGACCAGCGGCCCGCCACCCAGGGCGCGCATGAGCTTCGCGCCACCCTGCGATGGCCCCACCTCATGGCCCTTGGGGTCGGTGCCATCGTCGGCACCGGCATCTACACCCTGACGGGCGTGGGGGCCGGCCTGGCGGGGCCGGGGGTCATCCTGTCCTTCGCCATCGCCGGCGGGGTCTGCACCCTGGCCGCCCTCTGCTATGCCGAGATGGCCACCCTCATTCCCCACGCGGGCAGCGCCTATTCCTATTCCTACGCCGGCATGGGCGAGATGGTCGCCTGGATCATCGGCTGGAGCCTGATCCTCGAGTACACGGTGGTGTGCTCGGCCGTGGCTGTGGGCTGGTCCGGCTATGCCCAGGGCTTCCTGGCCGCCCGGGGGATGGACCTTCCGCCCGCCCTCGCCGCCGGACTGCTGGCGGGCCAGGCTGGAGGGCTCGTCAACCTGCCTGCGGTCCTGATCACCCTGGCGGTGGCCGGCATGCTGCTGGTGGGCCTGAGGGAAAGCGCCAACCTCAACCTCGGCCTGGTTGTCCTGAAGATCGCCGCCCTGGTGGCCTTCGTCGCCCTGACCCTGCCGGCCTTTGACCCCGAACGGTTTACCCCCTTCCTGCCCTTCGGGTTTTCCGGACAGGTCGGGCCCGACGGGGCACCCCGGGGGGTCATGGCCGCCGCCGCCCTCATTTTCTTCGCCTTCTATGGATTTGACGCCATCTCGACCGCTGCCGAGGAGGCCGAGAACCCGGGCCGGGACCTGACCCTGGGCATCATCGGGTCCATGGCAGCCTGTGCAGTGATCTACATGGCGGTGGCTGCCGTCGCCGTCGGCGGCTCGCCCTGGCGGGTGTTCTCCGAGAGCGGTGAGCCCCTGGCCTTCATCCTCCGCTCAGGCGGGCATGACCTGGCCGCCGTCCTGATCGCCGCCGTCGCCGTCGTCGCCCTGCCCACCGTCATACTGGCCTTCATGTTTGGCCAGAGCCGGGTCTTCTTCGCCATGGCCCGGGATGGTCTCCTGCCCCGCACCCTGGCCCGGGTCAGTCCGCGCGGCGCCCCTGTCCGCGTCACGGTCTTCACAGGGCTGCTGGCCGCCGTCATCGCCGGTGCCGCCCCCCTGAAGCTGATCGCCGAGCTGGCCAACGCCGGCACCCTGGCGGCCTTCGTGGCCACTGCGGTCTCGATGATGATCCTGCGGGTCCAGAGGCCGGACCTTCCCCGGCCCTTCCGTACGCCCCTCTGGTGGATCGTCGGGCCCCTGGCGATCGCCGGATGCCTCTATCTTTTCTGGAGCCTGCCGGCCCTGACCCGCTGGCTCTTCCTGGGCTGGAACCTCGTGGGTCTCGCCGTCTACCTTCTCTGGAGCCGCCGGCACAGCGTACTGGCGGGAAGCTAGGGCTGCCGAACTAGGGCGATGTCGTGGGAGCAGGACGCGGATGTCGTCGGACCCGAGTTTTGAACTGAACTCCGGAGGACTTCTTCGGGCCCTGGAGTTGCTTGAAGGGCGGGGCGCTTCTGGGGGCACCTCCACCGCCTTTCCGAAGTCATTGCCCGATGTGGGACTCGGCGAAATGGAAGCCCTGGAGCGGCTTGCCCCGGGGGTTCTCGGCCGTGCGACCTATCTCGACGCCGGCGAGGCGATGGCGCACATGGACCCGCCGACCCCATGGATCACCTGGGCCGTGGCGCTCTGGAACGCCCGTCTCAACCAGAACCTGCTGCATCCTGCGACC
>CAIZKE010000307.1 GCA_903933475.1 uncultured Alphaproteobacteria bacterium
CCACCGACCTATCCGGCCGGTCCATGGGGTAGAGGCGAAGGATGTCCCGGGCCCAGACCTGGTAGGGGTCCCGGACCAGGGCCTCCACCCGTGTCACCGCCAGCCTGCGGGGCCGGGCCTCCAAGGGCGGGCAGGGCGCGGGACGCAGGGCCGGCGCAAAGGGGCCGGGCCCGTCGAGGGCCTCCGCGAGATCCCCCAGGTCCGGGCGCCCGGCAAGGGTCGCGCCGGCGCCCCGGGCGAGGGTCCGCAGCCGCCAGAGCCAGCGGGACTCCAGGACGGGCGCGCCGCGCCGCCGCCGGGTGTTCAGCAGGAACACCTCGGGTGCGCAGGCCGACTGGGCGAAATCGTGCGCCGACAGGGCGATCCGCCGCTCGGGCGCCGGCAGTCCCAGGGCCTTTCGCATGGTCCTGGAGAGGAAGGGGTCCACCCCGGCCGCCTGGGGCCAGACGCCTTCCTCAAGCCCGGCCAGGATCACGCGGTCGGCCCGCGCCATCCGCGCCTCCATGGCGCCCAGTATGCGGAGCCTCGGGTGGCTGGCCCGGGCGGACCGCACGCTCTCGCCCGCGACCAGGGCCTCGAAGAGTTCGATGAAGCCGGCGATCGTGAGTTCCGGCGTCGCCGCGCCGTCCTCGACCAGCTGGGCCAGGAGCCGGGCCATGGCCTCGCCATCGGGGCCGGCCCAGAGGGCGCCGGCGCTACCGTCTGCCGGGGTGCACAGGGCTTCCAGGGCCTGGGTCAGGCGGAGGGCCCAGGCGTCGGCGTGCCGGGTCTCCGGGCCAGGCCCATCGGGTTCCGCCAGGGCGGCGGCATAGGCCTCCAGGAGCCGCAGGGCTTCAGGTCCTGCGGGGTCGCGTGCCGTCTCTCCGCGACGCCGCAGTTCATCCAGGGTCTCGGAGCGCGTCCGGCGCAGGGCGCGTCTTTCGAGGTCGTCCCGGGCCGCCGCAAGGGCTTCCGGGTCCCTCTGAAGCGTGACGAGGGGGTGCTTGAGCAGGCCCAGCAGGACCGAGGGCAGGGCGGGGTCCGCCAGGGCCCGTGCCGCAAGGCTGGCGAGGACGGCGCAGGGGCGGCCCGCGAGGGGCTCTCCTGCCGAGGCGTCCGCCGTCACGCCCCAGCGGGCGAGGCGCGCGCAGACCCTGCGGGCCAGGTCCTGGTCCGGGGTCACCAGGGCAGCGGTCCGTCCGGGGGTCTCCAGGG
Source organism: uncultured Alphaproteobacteria bacterium (assembly GCA_903933475.1). GTDB lineage: Bacteria > Pseudomonadota > Alphaproteobacteria > Caulobacterales > Caulobacteraceae > Phenylobacterium. The sequence goes on from CAIZKE010000307.1 coordinate 1,195, forward strand.
TCTCGCGGAGCAGCAGGGCGGCGGTGAGGGCACAGGCCTCCTCGTCCCGGGAGGAGATCACCGTCAGGCCCTCCAGCCCCCGGGTGATGGTCCTGACGCCCGGGCCGTTCTCGTCGGCGACGGTCGCCAGCCAGTCCGAGGTGCGCGCCGCCGGTCGAAGGGCGAGGCTGATGAGCTTGCGACGGTCGGCCCCCTGCGGGTCCTCGCCGCCAAACGCTCCCCAGACGCGGACGTCCTTGCGGGCGACACCGGAGCTTCTCAGGAGTTCGTGCAGAGCGGCCTGCGGATGCTGGTCGTCCACCTCAAGTCCCATCGCCTCGGGCGAGAGATCGTCGGTGTCCAGCCCGGGAAGGACCACGGCACCCCGGGGGGCTGCGGCGATGACCCGGAGAAGGCCGGCTGTGGCCTGGACCGATCCTGTCGATCCGGCGGCGATGAGCAGGCCCGGCGGTGGCACTTCCCGCCACCGTTCCGCCAGGGCGCGAAGCAGGAGGACGCGACGGCGGCTGACATCCTCCAATCCCAGCGCCTCCAGCCTGCGGGGCCAGAGGTCGAGGGCCGTGCGGAGCAGGTCGAGGGAGACCTGCCAGTGCTCTGCCATTTCCGCCCCTACCAGGGAGTCCAGGTTCTCGCCGGTCACCTCCTCGATCTGCAGGCTGTCGAAGAAGGCGCCCAGGGCGTCGGCAAGGCCGAGGGCCTCTGCGGGACCTGGCGTCCGTCCCCGGCTGGCCGAAAGGTCGCCCACCAGCTTCAGAAGTTCGAACCGCCGCCGCACCGGGGTGATGGCAGGCGGCAGGTCGAGCATGACCTCGCCGGGCTCAAAGGGCGCCTCGCCAGCCTCGAGGTCGCCCAGGGGGCGGATCCGTGGCGGCAGCAGGGCGCCGGCCGTACCGGCCCGTCGTAGGAAGGCCTCGGTGAGGGACCGCGCCGCCCGCCGTGTCGGGGTCAGGACGACGGCATCCGAAAGGGCCTCGGGGCCCTCGCCTTCGGTCAGGGCCAGCAGGCCTTCCGCCAGGTCGTCCAGGAACGGCCGGTCAGCGGGAATCGTGTACCAGCGGGGTCCCTTCCGGCTCAGGAATTCAGCCTTCATCCGGTGAGCCTGGCTTCGGCTTCCGCCCGGGCGGCGGGGTCCCCCACGTGCATCCAGAAGGCGTCCATGACCACGCCGAACAGGCGGCCCTGGCCCTGCAATCGCCACCAGACCGGAAGGATGGAGAAGGCGCCGTCCGGCTCCCCGTCCAGGATCTCCGGCTTGAGGATCTGGAAGCCGACATTGGCGAAGGGCGCCGGCTGGGCGTCGTCGGCCGAATGGGTGAGGCGGCCGTCGGCGTCCATCAGGAATCCCCTCGGCCCCTCGAACCCTATGCCGTGACCCCTGCGGGTGAGCAGGAGCAGCATGTCCATGCGCGCCGGATCCCAGGCCGCCTTCAACTGCTCGAGGGGGGGTGTTGCGCCCTCGGTCCAGAGGGAGTCGATGTTGGCAACGAAGATCGGCTCGCGGCCCAGCAGGGGCAGGGCATTGCGCACCCCGCCTCCGGAGTCGAGCAGGGCAGCGCGTTCGTCGGCGATGAGGATCTCGATATCGGTCCGCCGGGCGAGGTGGGCCTCCAGCATGTCGGCGAAGTGGTGGACGTTGACCACCGCCCTGCGCACCCCCGCCTCGACCAGCCGGTCCAGGACCCGGTCAATGAGGGTCCGGCCGGCCACCTCCACCAGGGCCTTGGGCCGGGTCTCAGTGAGCGGACGCATCCGGGTTCCCAGGCCAGCGGCGAGGACCATGGCGCTTTCGGGCCCCCTCATCGGCGCGCTTCCGCCGGGACGCAGGCGTCGAGCCAGTCCCGCAGATCTGCCAGGCCGGGGTCGGCCAGGCACCGGTCCAGATAGCCCCACATCCGAGGCAGGAAGGCCTCGTACTTCGGCCGGCCGTCCCGCTTCACCAGCCGGGCGAAGACGCCGAGGATCCGGCAGATGTTCAGGGCCCCCAGGGCGTGGAAGTCAGCGACGAACGGCAACTCATCTGCATAACGGGATCGGTCCAGGTAGAGTTGCAGTGTCCTGTCCGATAGCTCCGGGCTGACGTCGCGGCGCGCGTCGTGCAGCAGCATGGAGACGTCCCAGGCAGGATGGGCTCGCAGGGCGTCCTGGAAATCCACCATGCCGACCCGGGCGGGTCCCTCCCGGTCCGGCAGCCAGATCAGGTTCTCCACGTGATAGTCGCGGTGGCAGAAGACCGAGGCCCCCGCCTCGCCCCGCTCGAGTATCGGCCGCCAGAGCGCCGCCCAGTCCGCACGGGCGGAGGCGTCGATCCGCACCTCCGGGCGCAGGGCTGGCAGCCAGTCGGGCAGGAGGTCGGCGGCGGTCTCCAGGGCCAGGGCGTCGTAGGTCAGGAGCGGCCAGTCGACCCCTGGGGCTGCGCCCAGCCGGTCCGGGACCGGGCTGGCCTGCATGTGGACCAGGGCCTCCACCGCGGCCTCGTAGAGGGGCCCCTCGTCGGCGCCGCCGGCGATCCGGGCGCCGAACAGGTCATCGCCGAGGTCCTCCATCACCGCCAGGCCAAGTTCGGCGTCGAAGGCCTCGATCCGCGGTGCCGACAGCCCGGACCGGGTTAGCCAGCCGGCGACGGCGACGAAGGCGTCTACCCGTCCGGCGGCCAGCCGCGCCATGGCGTTGTAGCCGAGGGTCCTGCGCGTCCCGGCGTCGGCGTCCGGCGGACACGGCGCGGATTCTACCGGCGGCTGGTCCATGAAGATCCGCCGGCTGCCGTCGGCCAGGAACAGGCGTTCGTAGGCGCGGGTCGAGGCGTCGCCCGCCAGGCCTTCGCGCCGGGCGTCCTGCAGGCCGGCGGCCAGGAGGAAGCTCGCCTTCAGGGCCTCGCGTTCTGCCGTCACGCCACGCGCTCCTTCCAGGTTCCGAAGCCGACCAGCCGCGCCGCGCGGCCCTCGCCCTCCATGGACAGCTCTAGATCGAGTCGGTTGGCGGGAAGACGCCCTTCGAGCCGTTCCGGCCATTCGATCAGGGCCGCCCCGTGGATGAGGGCCTCCTCCAGCCCGATTTCCCAGGCCTCGTCGGGGTCTTCCAGCCGGTAGAGGTCGAAATGGGCGATCTCGAAGTCCGGCCCGGCATAGGTCTGGACGAGGGTAAAGGTCGGGCTTGGTGCATCCTCGTCCGGAGTGGTCAGGGCGCGGATCAGGGCCCGGGCAAGGCAGGACTTTCCCGCCCCCAGGCCACCGCTGAGGCAGATGGCCTCACCGGGGTGCAGGAGCGGGGCCAGGCGTCGGCCGAGCGCCTCCGTGTCAGGCTCTGCGGGCAGGTCGATGCGCCGGGGCAGGCGGGTCAAAAGGGTCGATCCGGATGTGCGGGAAGGACCGTCTCCACATAGGCCTTCAGCTCGGCCGTCGCGGCCTCGGCGTCACTCCCAAGGCGGGAGGGGTCGATGAGGGGCCCCACGCTGAGGGTGAACCTTCCACCCCTTTTGTTCAGGAGTTCGTGGAACAGGGTGATGTCCCGTAGCTCCTGGGAGACCCGGTCGAAGGCGTGGAACAGGGTCGACCAGGGACCCGTCATGTGGACCGGCGCCACCGGGGCGCCGTGTCGCCGGGCGATGGACAGGGCCGAACTCATCCAGGGCGGATCCGACAGGGTCCCGTCCAGCGCCCGCCTGGACAGCCGGCCTGCGGGAAAGATCGCCAGCGCCCGTTCCGCCTCCATGGCTTCGCGGGTCATCTGCAGGGTGGTGCGGGTACGGTCCCGGGTACGCTTGGCTTCGACCCATTCCACGGGGATCAGGACCTCGGAGAACCGCGGTACAACCCTGTGGGCGTCGGCATTGGCGTAGAAGCAGAGGTCGGGGCGCCG